>DASVHS010000214.1:0-5090 GCA_036382495.1 Thermoanaerobaculia bacterium
TCGTCGTTCTGCCGGAGACCGCCGACGCCGCCCTGGCTGGTCTCATCGAGCGTCGAGATGCCGGCGATGATGGCGAGCTTGCGTGTGCGGTCCTCGACGGTGCGGAGCTGCGTCCGCAGCGACTCGACCGACTTGCTGAACTGTTCGTTGGCGGCCTGGAGGTCGCGGTTCTCGGTTTGCAGTTTCGAAAGCTCGTGTGTCTGGGAGAGTGAGGTGAAGTACTGGACGGAGAAGAACGTCGACAGGCAGAGAGAGGACGTCACGAGAGAAACGATCGAGAAGAGAAGACGATGGGAGACCTTCATCTTCCGGAATTTGGCCCGCGCGTGCGGGACAAAGATGATCGTTGAATACCGCTTATCCATCTGGTGCGTCTCCCTGTTGACGATTCGTGACTACCTGGGCCGTGAAGGGGTATTGTAGGTGTCCCTCCCTGTGAGTCAACGAAAAGTTGCCGCGTAACTGCCCAATTATGGAACTTTCGCGCGAAGGGCTAAGTTCTCAGATTTCTGGCACTTCCAGCCGAAAAATATGACGATATGGCATATTATGGACGGCACAGCGCATCTTTCCGTCTCAATGCGCAAATAAGTGTTCGCGGCCGGACGTTCCATCCCTGTGATCAGGATCACTCGAAAACTTCTGTCGTACGATGACGCGCGTGAGAGCCGACTGGAACGAATACTTCATGGGCATCGCGCACCAGGCCGCGACGCGGGCCACGTGCGAGCGCAAACACGTCGGCGCGGTGATTGTCCGCGACCGCACCGTTCTCTCGACGGGCTACAACGGGTCGGTGCGCGGCCTGCCGCACTGCGAGGACGTCGGCTGCGTCGTGGAAGACGGCCACTGCATCACGACCGTGCATGCCGAGGCGAATGCGATTTTGCAGGCGGCGAAAAACGGGGTTTCGATCGAAGGCAGTGAGCTGTACACGACCGCCTCGCCGTGCTGGAACTGCTTCAAGCTGATCGCGAACGCGGGGATCCGCCGCATCTACTACGGCGAGTTCTATCGCGATGAGCGCGCGCATGAGGTGGCCCGCCAGATCGGGATCGAGCTGATCGACCTTCAAATGCCAACGTTGACGAATGCTGGTTCTCGGCGTTGACACTTCGCTCCCGCTTCTCTCGGTCGCTCTCCTTCGCGATGGCGCGCTGATCGGCGCAGTCGCGCTCGAGGGGAAGGACTCACGTAACGAGAAGCTGCTGCCGGCCGTCGACTGGCTGCTCAGCGAGAGCGGTGTCGAGCGCGGATCGATCGATCTGTTTGCCGTGACACGCGGACCGGGATCGTTCACCGGCGTTCGCATCGGACTGGCGACCGTGCAAGGCCTGGCCCTCGCCCTCGGCAAGCCGGTTTGCGCGATGTCGACGCATGAAGCGATCGCGTCTGCCGGCACACCGCGGGCTGAAGCCCGCGGCCACACAGTGGTTGCGGATGATGCCGGGCGCGGCGAGTTCTACGTTTCGCGCTTCGAGAACGGCGTCGAAGTCGAGGCGCCGCATCTTGCTCGCGACATCGAACCTGGCGCGCTGCGCGTCGCCGATTTTCTGCAGCGTGAGAATGTCGCGGCGTGTTGCGCGCGCCGCGCCGCGGCCATCGCCGCGTCAGGCGACCTCGTCCGGTACGCCGACATCACGCCGATCTACGTGCGTCTCGCCGAAGCGGAAGTGAAGCTCCAGCAGAGGAGCGGTGCGCAGTGATCTGATGATCCGCCCCGCCGAGCACGGCGACCTCGACGCGATCCACGCGATCGAGAGCGACTCGTTCCCGGCGCCGTGGCGGCGCGAGTTTTTCGAGAGCGAGCTCTCCGCGCCCGGGCGTTTCACACTCGTCGCCACGCACGGCGATCGCGTCGTCGGTTACATCTTCGCGATGTGGATCTTCGACGAGATGCACGTCAACAAGATCGCGGTCACCCCCACGGAACGACGCAAGGGAATCGCCGAGGCGCTGATGGACCGCTGCTTCGACTTCGCGCGCGAGCACAGCGTCGAAATGATCTCGCTCGAAGTCCGCCAGTCGAATGCCGGCGCTCAGGAGTTCTACCGCCAGCTCGAATTCGACTCCGCCTACATCCGTCCTCGGTATTACCCCGACAACGAAGCGGCCGTGGTCATGACGCGGAAGATCTAGGGAACCTCTGCACAAGTCCGGCGCGCGGCGTTACGTGCGCATACGGCCCGGCGCCGCCCGTAACCCGAAGGGCTGACAGCGATTGCGTGTCGATACCGACGGCGCTCGTCGTCAACGATGCCACCGCATCGCCTCCTCCTCGCGCCGGCGGTCTCGACCCGCAAGCGCGGTCAGCGCCGCGCGCCGGACTTGTGCAGAGGTTCCCCAGCCCAGCGCACGCGGTACGCGCCCACGGGCCTTAGTCGGGTTGCCAGCGCTTTTTCAACTTCGTCGACGGTGACCGTGGATGACGAGTGGCGAGGCCGCGTTGCGATGTCGGCCGGGTCCGGTGCGTCGCTGTTCGTCTCGCTCGCAAGGGCCATGATCGCGAGCGGATCCGGACTGACCCACCTGCCTTCCAGCGACTTGACCGCGTCGACCAGACCAGCGCGGGGAATCGCGACGCTTCGCTCGTCACGCCGTTCGAATCCATCGATGACAAGGATCGCGCTCGGCACGCGCAGGACAATTTCCCCCGGCAAGGGATTGAAGACGAGATCGAATTCCTCGTCGAGCGTAATGCCGTCACGCTTCGCCTCGCTGACATGATCGATGATCGCCGTCATCGCGCTCTTCACGGTGGTTATGAGTGCGTCTTCTTCTTCGATCACCGACTTTTCATCCTTATCGGCCAGAAGCATGGTGAACACCGGCACGCCGCGTTGCGGCTCACGATCGATATACGCATACAGGAGATCGAGAGCACGAAAGTAGCGAACCGCGTCCGTCGCCCAGACGTGCATCGCCTGGTCGACATGTTCGCGCTGCTGGCGCGTCGCTCGCGTGCTCGACGATGGATAGAACGTGAGCTCCGTCCAGCGTTCTTCGTCGGTGATCTGAATCGTGCCCAGGTCGCCGAGGAATCGCTGGAGGTCGTCGATGGAGATTCTGGCGGAATGTTCGGCGCGGCGCAGAACGCCTCCCGACTTGTCGTACGCGATGTGCTCGGACTCAGCGTTGACGCTGGCGAAGCGGGCAGTCCACAGATCGCCATGATCGAGGATCGTGTTGCGCAGTTCTGAGAGGCGGTGACGCTCCGCTTCGTCGTCACCGGTTGCGTCATCGATTTCCGTTCGCGCAGCGACCGTGACGTGCCGCCGGTCAGCGTCGGGCTCGATGATGATCGTGTTCTTGACGGGGTTGCGGATGCCGCATGCGGTCAGAAGGAGAAGGGCCGTCGTCTGAAGATCAAGCCGCATCGCTACTCATCCCGAATCGCGGCGATCGGATCGAGGCGTGATGCCACTCGCGCCGGATACCATGTCGCGATCACCGAGAGTGCGATGGCGACGATGTTCACGCCGACGATGTCCGTCCACTCCAGCGTGAACGGCAGGTAATTCACGAAGTAGATGTCGCGCGGCAGCGGCACGAGGTGGTAGCGGTTCGCGGCCCACGCCAGACCCAGCCCGAAGATGTTGCCGAGGAGTGTGCCGGAGAGGCCGATGAAGAGGCCGACCTGGAGGAAGATCGAAAGGATCGTGCGATCGGTCGCGCCGAGCGTTCTCAGGACGCCGACTGCGGGCCGCTTCTCGACGATGAGCATCGACAACGACGACACGAGATTCAGCGCGGCGACGAAAATGATCAGCGAGATCGTCACGAACATCACGATCTTCTCGAGGCGCAACGCGAGGAACAGTGGGTGGTTGATCTCCTTCCACGTCTTGACCTGCACGTTCGGGAACCGGCGCTGCAGCGCCGCCTGAATCTCCTCGGCGCGCGCGGCGTCTCCGTGCATCTCGATCGAGGTCGGGTTCGTGCCGGTGCCGAACAACGCACCGGCATCGGCAGGCGCGAGGTACGCGTCGGCGGCTTCGGTCTCGCTCGCGGGAATGACGATTCGCGAGATTCGAAAGCGTCGCATCACCGGCACCGGTCCGAAAGGCGTGAGCCGTGTCCGCGGTGCAACGACCGTCACGGAGTCGCCGATCGTCAGTCCGATCGAGGCGGCGAAGTCACGCGTGACGCCGATGGAGTCGCGCTCGATCGATTGCTCGCTCGAACGGACGCGCATCGGCCGCCCGCGCCGCTCGGTCTCGTTCGCACCCCAGCCGATGCCGCTGATGATCGGATGCACTTCGCGGACGCCGAGTTTCTTTGCCAGCGCGATAATCGCCGGCGCGTCCGCAATCGTGTTGCTTCCCGCCGGCTCGATCAGCAGTTGCGGGCTCGACGCGATGAGCTTCTCTTTGATCTGACCCTGCAGTCCGGAGAGCAGAGCGATCGACATCAACAGCACGAACACGCCGACGCCGAGGCCGAGGACGCTGATCGAGGACATGAACGCGGTGTGGGCCTGCTTGCGCGCGGTCCACAGATAGCGGCGGGCGATTCGGGATTCGATCATGCGCGCGGGCGCATCAGCGGGAACAGAATGACATCTCGGATCGACGGCGAGTCCGTGAGGATCATCGCCAGGCGATCGATGCCCACGCCTTCGCCGCCGGTCGGCGGCATTCCGTACTCGAGCGCGTTGACGTAGTCGTAGTCGGCCTGATGCGCTTCCTCGTCGCCGCGGGCGCGCTCGGCGAGCTGCTGCTCGAAGCGGCGGGCCTGCTCGTCGGCGTCATTCAATTCGGAGAATGCGTTCGCGACTTCCATCCCGCCGATGTACAGCTCGAAACGCTCGACGAAGCGGGGATCGTCTTCGCGCTGCTTCGACAGCGGCGAGATCTCCGTCGGAAAATCGGTGATGAACGTCGGCTGAATGAGGTGTTTTTCGACGACGGCTTCGAACAGCGCAGCGATCTGTTTTCCTTCGTTGCGTAGCTGATCGATGAGCCCGGGCTCGACGTATTTCGTCAGCAGCGCCGCCGGCTTTTCGAGATCGCTGATCGAGATATCGGAGAAATGCGCGATCGCTTCCTTCATCGTGTATCGCGCGAACGGTCGCGCGAATTTGATCTCGT
>DASVHS010000215.1:0-3041 GCA_036382495.1 Thermoanaerobaculia bacterium
ACGAGAGCCGCTTCTCGGCCAGTTCACGCGCAACCATCGATCCACCCATGACGATCGAGAGGGCGATCCCGAATCCGACTATCAGGACGCAGCCCATGACCATGATCACCGGCAGCGGCGCGCCACTTCGTGTGATCGGCAACACCGGCGCGATCAAAGGAATGAGCGACATGACAGCCGCGGTGACAAAGACAAAGCTCCGCTCGCGAAGCTCGCGGGCGGCAATCGTGAGTGTGCCGGTCATGAACGTGTCTCCTCGCCTGCCACGGCGATGAAAATCTCTTCGAGCGACATCGGCGCGACTTCCGCGACGTTCGCGGTGCTGCGGAATCGCTCGAACGCCACATCATCGAAGTTCGACACCACCGCCTCGGTGCCATTTCCCCATTGCGTGACTCTCGCCGCGAGGAGGTTGCCGCTCGCCAGTGCGACGGGTGCGCTGGCAAAACGAATGCGCCGGAATCGCGACTTGAGCGTCTCCATCTCTTCGTCGAGCACGAGCCGGCCGTCCTGCAGAATGCCGACGCGATCGGCGAGCGACTCGACACCGGCAAGGTCGTGCGTGGTGATCAGGATCGACGTCCCGCGATCGGCGAGATCGGTGATCACTTCGTCGAACAGCGATTTCCGCGCGACGACGTCGAGACCGAGCGTCGGATCGTCGAGGACGAGCAGGTCGGGCACGACAGCCAGCGCCACCGCCAGCATGACCTGCTTCTTCTGTCCTTTCGACAAGGTGCCGAACTTCATATCCGGACGAAGTGCGAATCGCGCCAGACGATCGCGGACAGCCGCGTCGTTCCATCGCGAATACAACTCGGCGCAGAACGCCACGATCTGGGCGACCGTCATCTCCGGCGGCGCATCGGATTCCTCGGGCACGATGCCGACGCGTTCCATCAGCTTCGCGCGGTTCGTCCAGACGTCCTCGCCGAACAGCGACACATGGCCGGACCGCGGCTTCTGTTGTCCGACGAGACAGCGCACAAGCGATGACTTCCCCGCACCGTTGCGCCCGAGGAGCGCGTAGACGCTGCCTTGCGGAACGTCGAGGGTGACGGAATCGACGGCACGGGTCCGACCGTACTTCACGGTCAGCGAATCGACGCGGATGACACTCACGTCGCTCATGACTTCCTCCTGTACTCTTTGACCATCCGCTCGAAGCTGTTCGCCAGCTCGTCGGCTGCTTCGTCTGCGGATGCTCCGAGGCCGATGGCGACGCCCGCGTAGCGGCCGGCGGCGTCGCGCAGTCTTTCGTTGCGCTCGGAACGTTTCGGGACCGGCGGATCATCGGCGACGTACGTGCCGTCGCCACGACGGACGGAGAACACTCCCCGATCCGTGAGGCGCTGGTAGGCGCGCGCGACCGTGTTCGGGTTCACGCGCAGTGTTCGAGCGAGGTCACGGACCGAAGGGACGGCGTCGCCTGGATTGAGCGCTCCGAGGGCGATCATGCGGCGCATGCCGTCTTCGATCTGCTGCCAGATGGGTGCGGCGTCTGAAGGATTGATGTCGAACATTGCACTGTACTGTTGCATTAGTACAGTAAGTCGCAGCCCGAAGTTTGTCAAGGCTTCTTCTGTGTGGCCGCGCACTTCAGTGCGCGGTTTCGCGGGCTGAAGCCCGCGGCCACACAGAAGTAGTTACGGCTCAGCGGTTTGTCAGAAACGCGAGCATCTTCTCTGCCTTCTGTTTCGCGTCTGCCGGGTTCGAAAGAAATGCCCACGTGTTCACGTCGACCTCGTGCAGAAAGATCGTCGGTCGAATCGAATCGACGGGCGCCTTCGCTGTCGCTACCGCGACGACGTAGCCGTGGCCGGCGAGAAATTCCGCGAGCATCGCGTGATCGGGTGCAGATTCGGCGTCTTTCGCGACGATCATGACGACGGGAAATTTCTTGTCGATCGCCGCTGCGTCGCGGCGCGCGAACATCCGCGTGTCGAACAGATCGACGATGGCCTGATCGGAGAAATGCCTTGTGTGCAGTGACGTCTCGAGCTCGTCGAATGTGCGGGCGTAATCGCGAAAGCGAAGCGGTTCACCGCCGCTCGATGCCGGATACCAGATGCTGACCTGGCCCGCCGTCCGGAACCCGACCTTGTATTGGCCGCGCGGAAGATCCGGCCATGGTTCTCGCGTCGTCACCGTCGCGCAACCGCTCGTCAGGATGAGCAGAGCGGCAGCGAGACAACGCCGTCTGCTCACGACGCCGGCCGCACCTTCGTCCACTTGTCGAGATACGCGAGCGTCTGCTGCGCGTACGCCTCGACTTCTCGCTTCAGATCAGGTCCGGCCTTCGTGACCCTGGCCATGTCCGGCACCATCACGGATGCGAAACCGTCGCTCGAGAAGTGAACGTGACGCAGCGACTCCAGCCTCACCAGCTGCAGGTCGGGAGTGTGAAGCGAACGGAGAAGCCGGAAGTCGGGCACGGCACGATCGTCGTTGACCTCGTAAAAATGCAGGATCGGCGGGACGCTCGCTTTCAGGTCGACCATCTTCGAGTTGACCATCGACTCCTGCCCGGTCGCGGTGCCGATGCCACCCTCCAGGCTCACGATCGCAGAAACGGGATGATGCATCGCATACATCAGCGCCGATCGCGAGCCGAAGCTGTGCGCGACAAAAGCCGGCGGCATGGACTTCTCGATGTCGGGCCACTCCGCGAGCGATTGCACGGCACGCTCGATGTCCGCAACTTCTGTCTCGGCCTTCGGTGCGACTTCTTTCTCGGACTGCATCGGTCCGGTCGTGCGTGTGATCGAAGGAATCGTCGCAACGACATACCCATGGCTGGCGAGGAACTCGGCCAGCACTGCCTGCGCGGACGCGGACTGCGCATTGCCCTGCATGAGCATCACGAGGGGGAAACGTCCTGAGGCAACGTGCGCACTTGCACGCGCGAACATCGGAGCGTTGATCAGAGAGTCAGCCGACGCCGGGCTCACCCCATTCGTCGTCAGAAAGCTCTTCGCCTCGGCCAGCGCCTTGTCCCTGTCTTCCTTCGCCGGCAACGTCGCGCCTTCCGTCAGATTCAG
>DASVHS010000216.1:0-1988 GCA_036382495.1 Thermoanaerobaculia bacterium
CGGGATCCCTCGCTCGCGCGCGGCTCGGGCGATCGACAGATCGTTGTTCTGCCGTCGCGGATCCATGATCGGCTCGACGCTCGGGTGCCGCGTTTCGCCGTACGCCGCGGGATCGCAGTCATCGCCACCGGCGAGAAGGATCCCGTCGAGCTCTTCGACGATTTCAGCCGCGTTTTCCGGTTGCGGCGGAATCACGACCGGAATCGCGCCCGCTTTGCGGAGCGCTTCGGTGTACGTGGTGTAGGCGAACGCGCGGTCGCGGTGGCCCGGGGTTGTCTGCACATCCGATCCAATGCCGATGAGCGGTTTCATACCCCATCACGATGCAGCGTTTCTGCCACGCACTCAAGGAAAACCTGATCAGCGCACCCAGATTTTCACTTTGTCGTGGTTGCCGTCGCGATCGATGGCCTCGACGATGTGCTCACCCGGTCTCAGCGGCCATTCGTTCGATACACGCTGGCCGTCGACGCGCCACGAGGCGTTGTTCGTCGCGCGCAACTTGAGCATCTGGAAGTCGCTGCGCAGCGTCGGGTCGATGAGGTACGTCGCGCCGTTCGGCGGGTTGGTGACTCGTAGTGTAGGACAGGCACTCCTGCCTGTCCGGACAGGCAGGAGTGCCTGTCCTACATTCGATCGCGCCCACTGCCGGTACTCCACCGGCCAATCGGTGTACCCGTCGTGATGCCAGGAGCAAAACTGCGCCTGCGCCGATTTCGGCAGCCATTCGTTCTCAGTGAGCGGACAGTACGTCGACGGCCGCGCGCCGGACACACCGCAGATCGGAAGTCTCTCGATATCGGACGGCGGTTCGACGATCGGGTCATCGTCGCCGACCGGAATCGCGCCGCGGACACGTTTCACCGCTGCGAGCATCACCGAGTGGAAAATTGGCGCTGCGCCGGTGACGCCGCTCGAGTTGCGCAGCTCGCTGCGATCGAAGTTCCCGACCCACACGCCCACCGTCACGTCGCGCGTGAAGCCGATCGTCCAGTTGTCGCGATATGCCTGCGACGTCCCGGTCTTGACGGCGACGCGAAACGGGAAATCGAGACTGCCGCCGCTGCCGAACACGAATTCGCGTGCGTCGCGATCGGAGAGGATGTCGCTGATCCAGAACGCCGTCCGCTGCGAGACCAGACGACGATTCGTGATCGTGATTCCGCCGCGCGCGAACGTCGCATACGCAGCGACGAGTTGATCGAGCCGCACTTCCGCGTCGCCGAGGGTGAGGCCGAGGCCGTAGTAGTCGGCGGTTTTGGTGAAGTCGGTGAAGCCGGCGCCGCGCAGCATGCGGAGCAACGCCGGCGCGCCGACGCGCGAGAGCATGGCCACCGCCGGCACATTTTCCGATCCGGCCAGAGCGGCGCGCACGCGCAGCGGACCGCGATACCGGCCGTCGTAGTTGCGCGGCTCGTAGACGATGCCACCTTCCGCGGTCGGAAACGTCGACGGGACGTCCGGCAATACAGTCGCCGGCGTGAAGCCTTCCTCGAATGCGAGCGCGTACGTGAACGGCTTGAGCGTCGAACCGGGCTGCCGGAGCGTGACGACACCATCGATCGCGCCGCCGAACGTCTCGCCAAAGTAATCGCCCGATCCTTCCCACGCCAGCCACTCGCCCGTCCTGTTGTCCATCACCGCAACGGCGACGCTGTGCGCGCCATGTTTCAGCAGCCGTTCGCGATTCGCAGCGATGATGCCGAGGACGTCGCGCTGCAGGTTCGAGTCGAGGGTCGTGACAATGGTGTAGGACAGGCACTCCTGCCTGTCCGGACAGGCAGGAGTGCCTGTCCTACACAAATGCTCGACAAAATGCTGCGCCATCACCGGCGTCTCTCGCGACGAAAAGTGCAGCCGCTCCGCAAACGCAGTCTTCGGCGCATGCATCGCCGCGAGCACGTATCGCTGCCGCGATTCCGCGTACTTTGTTCGCACCGCGTTCGGCCGTTGTGGAAGCCCCGCGAGATACGCGGCCTGTGCGATCG
>DASVHS010000217.1:0-8877 GCA_036382495.1 Thermoanaerobaculia bacterium
GCGACGACTCTCCGGAGGTCGATGCGGGTCTTGCCGCCGAACAGATACGAAACGCCTTTCGACTGAAGGAACGCGAGATAAGCATTCGAGACGCGCTCCGTCAGGACGGTGATCACGTGCTCGCCGTCGATCGAGCTCGACCTCCACGTGAGTTTGCCGGACGGATCGATCGCGATCGCATACGACTTCGCATCACGACGGGCGATGAAGTCCTTGCGCGGAATGCGACGCGAACTGCGCGGCACGGTCGCTTTGCCGGCGTACGGAGCCATCGACACGCGGCCGATGATCCACGCGTCCGCATCGAATGGCTTCGCGGTGCGCTCGTACTCCGCGCTCACCGAGCGCTTCACGTCCCAATTCGTCGTGACGATCCGCCCGTCGACGGACGGCGCCATGTGGCAGATGATGCGAGGACGGTTCACGTGCGGATGGTATCGCGAGGAGGGATGAGGGATGAGGGATGAGGGATGAAGAACAAAACGAAATGTTGAATGTTGAATGCGGTGCGTATCCTCACGCCGAAGCTGCGGGCGATTCGCTGCTCGCGCTTCCGTTCCACGGCAACCTGACCGAGGACGAGGTCGACTATGTGTGTGAGTCAAGCGCTGCGGCGCCAAGGATGGTACGGGCGAAATCGCTGTAGGGAATTGGTTGCGGCGACAGGATTTGAACCTGCGGATCCGTTCACTTCGATGCGGCCGCCGGCATCTGCCGGCTGATCCAGCGCGTGATGCGGGCGTCGAGGACATCAAGCGGCAGGCTTCCGCCGGCGAGCACCTGATCGTGAAACGCGCGGATGTCGAACCGCGAGGCGAGCTGTTGCGTCGCGCGGCTGCGCAACTCGCGGATCTTCAGCTGGCCGAGCTTGTAGCTCAACGCCTGCCCGGGCCCCGAGATGTAGCGATCGGTCTCGGACTGGATCGTCGGCTCGTCGACGGCGTGCGACTTTCGCATGAACTCCACAACCTGATCGCGGCTCCAGCCCATGTCGTGGATGCCGGTGTCGACGACGAGCCGCACAGCACGGAAGAGCTCCGAGCGCAGGCGACCGTAGTCGGAGCCGGGATCCTGATAGAAGCCGGCCTCTTTGCCCAGCTGCTCGGCGTACAGAGCCCACCCTTCGGTGTACGCGGAGTTGCCGCCGTGCTTGCGGAACTCGGGCAGTCCGGTCAGCGTCTGTTGTACCGAGAGCTGCATGTGATGCCCCGGGATGCCCTCGTGGTACGCCACCGCTTCGTCGTTGATCAGCGAGCGGTTCGCGAAGTCCGAGACGGCGACGGAAACGCGGCCCGGCCGTTTCCCGTCCGGCGTTCCGGTCTGGTAATGCGTCGCCGCGGCCTTTTGAAATTCAGGGATCGCCTCGACTGTGACGGGCGCGGTCGGGATCACCGTGAAGAGCTGCGGCAACTTCGTCCGCATCTGCTTGATGTAGTGATCGAAGTCGTCGACGATCGCCTGCGCTGACGCCGGCTTGTATTTCGGATCCGCCTCGACATGCTCGCGGAAGCTCGCGAGATCCGCGTAGCCGTTCGCCTTCGCCAGCGCGACCATCTCGCCGACGATGCGGTCGTACTCGGCAAGGCCGATTCGATGAATCTCCGCCGGCGCGAGGTTCGTTGTGGTGAAGCGGCGGATTGCGGCCTGGTAACGGCGCTTGCCTTCCGGCAGGCTCTCGATTGACAGCGTGGTGCGGCCGTTCGGTGCGTAATCGGTCGTGATGAATGATGCGAATTGCTTGTAGGCCGGCAGCACTTCGCTGGTGACGGTCGTGGTGATCGCGTCGGTGAGGCGCTTCTTATCCTCTTCCGAAAAGGTCGCCGGCATCTTCTTGATGGGTAGCAGAAACGGATTCGCGGTGATGACTCCGTTCGCCTGCGCGGGAATCTTCTCCGCCACGAATTTCACCACGACGAGGTGATCCTTCACGCCGGCGCGCATGACCTCTTCGGTCTGCTGGAGCGCGGCCGGGAGCTGGTGAAGACGCGCGATGTAATCCTCGTAGTGCTTGACCGTGTCGAACGGAACCGAGAGCGGCAGGTCCGCGAGGCGGGTGTGGATGCCGCCCCCCGCGTTGACGGGCATCTCATAGTTTTTCAGGTCGTAGTCGTCGACGTTCTCCTGCATGTCGCGCAGGAAGAGATCGTGCGACGTCCGGTCTTCCTCACTGAAGCCGTCGGCGGAGATTGCTTTGATCCGCGCGAGGAAGCTCTGGTCGATCTCGTGCCGCCGCGCGATGGACGCGAGCGAGTTGTCGCCCAGCTTGTCGTTGTAGCGATAGTCGCCGACCGCCGTGGCGAGCGTCGGGTTGAGTTTGAGGTTCGTCTCCCAGTAGTCCCCGAAAAGCGCGTTCTGCGCCGCGAGGCGAGCGTCGGTCGATGCCTTGTCCTGCGCGAATGCGGAGGCGGCAAGGAGGAGAGCGAAGGCGGCAACGAGTTTGCGCATTCGCGAAGCCTAGCAGAGGCAAAGAGTACAATCGCGGGACCGAAGTGGAGGAAGCGATGTTCGACTGGCGTCTGCGTCTGCTCGTCGTGTCATTCCTGGTGGGCCTCGCGATTCCGGCGCTTGCCGACGACAAGTGCTTGGTGAAGGCAGTCCTCGGCGGAGCGGGCGTGACGATGAAGTACTGCGCCGTCTCTCTTTACGACAGCGAGCACAGCGTGACGCTCGTGTTTTCGGACACCAAGTTCACGGCGAAGCAGATCGCGGACTTCCAGGATTCGTCCGCGCTCCCGGAGAAGGACGCGGAAGGGAAGGAGCGGACCTCGATCCATTTCGCCTTCTGTCCGGGAGGCGGGACGCTGCAGCCGATTCCATCCGCGGTGAAGCTGGTCGAGATGAGCGTTACAGTCGGCGGCTCGCCGTTTTCCGGATTCCAGAACGTCTTCGACCTGCCGAAGGACAAGGCGGTCGTGAACATCGAGAGCCTATCAGGCGTTCTGAAGTTGGGTGGGAACCTCGCCGGCCGGATCACCGGCGGCAGGATGAGCGATGGGAAGAAGTATTCGTGGGAAGCCGACTTCGACATGAAGCTTCCCGCGACAGCCGCGTTCGGCGGACAGGGCTGCGGCAACTGATCTCAATTCTCGCGAAAAGTTGAAATCACCAGCGTCTTCTCCCGCGAGAGCGGGAAGGTGGCCGAGGCCGGATGAGGGCCGGTTCCACAAAGCGTAGCGAAACAGAAGTGCCGAGGTACGCTCAAAGCGCACTTTGTTCGGCGTCGGATGACACCAAACGCGCCCAGCTCGCCGCGGTATCGTAGATCTCGGCGACGTTACCGGAGACGCGAGCTCGCTCTCACGACACCGTCGTTCCGAACAGCGCTCCGACGGCAGCCGTAGCGGCCATGGCCACTGAACCCCAGAGCGCGACGCGCCCCGTGCCGATCCACGCGGAGGCGCCCCCGGCGCGAGCGGCCATCGCGCCGAGCCCGGCGAGACAGACCAGCGACACACCGGAAACAGTGAGGCTCACGTGCGTTGACGGCGCGACGATCACAGTGATGATGGGTAACGCTGCCCCGACGGCGAAGGACGCTGCCGATGCGATCGCTGCCTGCAAGGGACGTGCAGTGAGCTCGTCCGACAGGCCAAGTTCGTCGCGGGCGTGTGCGCCAATTGCATCATGCGCCATCAGCTGCTGCGCCACGGAACGCGCGAGCTCCGCATCGAGACCGCGTTTCTCGTAGATTTCGGCGAGTTCCTGCTCTTCAGCGATCGGCTGCGTCGCCAGCTCGGTTCGTTCGAGCGCGAGCGACGCCTCCTCGGTGTCGCGTTGAGAACTGACCGATACATACTCGCCGGCCGCCATGGACAAAGCGCCGGCGACAAGGCCGGCGATGCCCGCGAGCAGGACGTCCTTTCGGGCTGCGCCGGCTGCGGCAATCCCGACCACGAGACTGGCCGTCGATACGGTTCCGTCATTCGCGCCGAGGACGGCGGCGCGGAGCCAGCCGATTCGATCAGTCAGGTGCCGTTCACGATGTCGCACTCGTCCTCCGTTCTGAATGTCGCGAGTAGAATCGCAAAGCCTGATCCGTATTGGAAGCGATATTGTCGGATGATGAGGATTCGTCGGATCGCGAAGGCTCGCGCCGGGAATCGGTGATCCCGGCCTGGCGTCGATACCTGCGGTATCGTGACGATCGGAATGACGACTTCGATCCCTTCGCGCAAAGTGTCATCGACTCGGCTGCTTGCGCTCAGCGTTGTGATCATGCTCGCCGGAGTCGTGGTGATCGTGGCACCTCACCTCTCCCGCCTCGATGTGCGCGTCGCCGTCGCATTGTTGTTGTTTTTCACGAGCGCCCTTCATCTCGCGTTTGCGTGGCCATTCCGTCCTGCGCCAGCGGTGCTGTGGCAGGTCCTGGTTTCGATTGCCTACGGCGCGATCGGCCTCTATCTTCTCGGGCACACTCAGCTTTCCATCGATTCCATTCGAATGCCGCTTGCGGCGTGGCTGATGATCGACGGTCTGCTGGAATGGGGTCTTGTTTTTCGGTTCACCGCAGCACGCGCATGGCTCGTTCTGGATGCGATCACAACGATCGCCCTGGCGGCGATGGTCGCCACCGGCTGGCCGTCGCCTGAACAGTGGGTCCTGGCTGCGTTGATCGGTATCAACACGTTCCTCGGTGGGCTGACGAGGTTGTTCGTGGCGATCTCCTTTCGGCGCGCGACCTGATGGCCACGAGGCGGCAAGCGAATGCAGATCTACCAGCAGCCGATCGAACAGGTCCTCTCCTCGCTGGGAACGGACGCGAAAGTTGGATTGCGGCTGGGCGAGGCCCGTACGCGTCTCGATCGCTACGGCAGAAACGAACTGCAGGCGGAGAAGCGGACGCCGGCGTGGAAAAAGTTCCTCGCACAATTCAAGAACGTTCTGGTCATCCTCTTACTCGTTGCGACGGTCATCTCCGCCGTACTCTGGTTTCTCGAGCGCGAATCGCCGCTGCCGTACGAAGCGTTGGTCATCTTCGCCGTGGTGCTTCTCAACGCGATCCTGGGTTACATCCAGGAAGCGCGCGCAGAATCGGCGGTCGCGGCGTTGCGACAGATGTCCGCTGCTCACGCGAACGTCGTGCGGGATGGCGAGCGCCAGAGCATTGCGGCGGCCGGCGTCGTGCCCGGCGACGTCATCCTCGTCGAGGAAGGCGACACCATCCCCGCCGACGCGCGACTGATTCATGCGACCGCGCTGCAAACCGCGGAGAGCGCACTCACCGGCGAAAGTCTGCCTGTCTCGAAAGATCCGCAGACGATCAGTGACGACGAGGTCAGCCTCGGCGACCGCCATAACATGATCTTCAGCGGGACAGCGGTGACGTACGGCCGCGGCAGGGCGGTCGTCGTCGCCACCGGGATGCAGAGCGAGATGGGACGCATCGCCGGAATGTTGAAGGACGCGCCGGTCGAAACCACTCCGCTCCAGAAGGAGCTCGACCGCGTCGGCAAGCTTCTCGGCGTCATCGTGGTGGCGATCGCGGTCGTCATGATCGCGACGATCATCTTGGTGGAGAACGTGCGCGGGTTTTCGGCGATCTTCGACGTTCTGATCCTCGGTGTGGCGCTCGCGGTCGCTGCTGTGCCGGAAGGCTTGCCGGCGGTGGTGACGGCCGTTCTCTCGCTTGGTGTGCAGCGCGCGGCGAAGAGAAATGCGATCGTGCGGCACCTCTCCGCGGTGGAGACCCTCGGCTCCGCGAACGTAATCGCATCGGACAAGACCGGCACGCTCACGAAAAATGAGATGACGGTGCGCGTCGTAGTCACTGCCAGTGGGCGCGTTCGGTTCGGAGGGAGTGGCTACACGCCGGAAGGAGAAGTCAAACGCGACGGCGGCGGCTCGATTGACGGCGCGTTCAAAACGGAGCTGGAGCGGACGCTGGCCGCCGCCGACCGCGTGAACAACGCCGTGTTGCAGGAGCACGGCGGCCGCTGGTCTGTGCAGGGCGATCCCACGGAAGGAGCGTTGATCGTTGCCGCACGCAAGGCGGGCCTGCAGGCAGACGCACTCCGTGCACGCTTTACGCGGCTGGCCGAGGTGCCTTTCTCGTCGGAACGAAAGTTGATGAGCACGATTCATAGCGACAGCGAGCGACAAGAGCGCGTAGTCACATTCACCAAGGGCGCGCCCGATATCCTGCTGTCGCGATGCACGAAGGAACTGGTCGGTGAGGAATGGCGGCCGCTCACCGTGGAACGACACGCCGCGATCGCGAAAACGAACGAGCAGTTGGCCGGGGAGGCGCTCCGCACGCTCGCGATTGCATACCGGTCCTCGCCGAAAGAAGCATTCGACGCGACCGACGTCGATGAAAGCGTCGAGGAAGATCTCGTCTTCCTCGGTCTGATCGGGATGATCGATCCGCCGCGCGATGAAGCAAAGGATGCGGTGGCGCGCACACGCGCTGCGGGCATTCGCCTGATCATGATCACCGGCGACCATCCCATCACCGCGGCTGTGATCGCCGAGGAGCTGGGAATCGTCGAGAACGCGCACGCAGTCGCCGGGGCGGACATCGAGAAGATGGACGACGCCACACTCGATCGCACCGTTCGAGAAGTGTCCGTCTACGCGCGCGTCAATCCGGAGCACAAGCTCCGCATTGTGCAGGCGTTGCAGCGGGGAGGTGCGGTCGTGGCGATGACAGGCGACGGCGTCAACGACGCCCCCGCACTCAAGACCGCCGACATCGGCATTGCGATGGGGATCACCGGAACGGACGTTTCGAAAGAGGCGGCCGACATAATCCTGGCCGACGACAACTTCGCGACGATCGTCGCGGCGGTTGAAGAGGGACGGGCGATCTACTCGAACATCCGGAAATTTCTCCGGTACCTCCTTTCCTCGAACACCGGAGAAGTGATGACGATGTTCTTCGGCGTGATCTTCGCCGACGCCATCGGTCTGCGTGCGGCGGCCACGAGCGTCGTGGTGCTGCCGCTGCTGGCGACGCAGCTTCTATGGATCAACCTCGTGACGGATGGCGCGCCGGCTCTCGCCCTGGGCGTCGATCCCCCATTACCCGGTCTGATGACTGTGCCGCCGCGGCCGCGTCATGAACGAGTGATCACCCGCAGAATGTGGGGAGGTATTTTCTTCGGCGGCGTCATCATCGCCGCCGGGACACTGATCGTGCTGTACGTCAGCATGCCGGGCGGACTGCGTTACGCGCAGACGATGGCCTTCAGCACTCTCGTTTTCTTCTCCCTGTTTCAGATTTTCAACGCCCGATCCGATGCGACCAGCGCGTTTATCGGGATGTTCAAGAACAAGTGGCTCTGGATGGCGATCGCGGTGTCGGTGCTTCTCCAGATTGCCGTCGTGTATGTTCCGTTTCTTCAGGTGGCGTTTTCCACCGGGAGTCTGACGCTCACCGACTGGCTGCTTTGCGCCGCCGTCGCCAGCTCTGTGTTGTGGCTGAGCGAGCTGAGTAAAGTCATTTTCCGGTTGAGCCGCGGGCAGTGACACCCTGAGCGAGACTTTCTGATCTTTGCTGGCGCCGTCTGTGAGGCCGATGCGGATACTCGACCTCTCACGCTACCGCGTCGCGAGGCTTTGTCTCCACGAAAAGATCCCAGATCGTGATGAACATCGATGCGGACAGCGGGCCGATCACAAGACCATTGAAGCCGAAGATTGCGATACCGCCCAGCGTCGAGATCAGCACGACGTAGTCGGGAATGCTTGTTTCCTTGCCGACGAGGATCGGCCGCAGGAGATTGTCGACAAGGCCAATGACGAAGACGCCGCACGCAATGAGAACCACTCCTTGCCAGATCGAGCCTGTCAGCAGGTAGTAGATTGCGACCGGGACCCACACGATCGGCGCTCCCACCGCGGGTAGCAGGGATGCGATTGCCATCACCACGCCCCACAACACCGGCGCATGGATGCCAAGGAACCAGAAGGTCAGTCCTCCCAACGCTCCTTGCGCCGCTGCTACGACGATCGTGCCTTTGAAGATGGAACGGATCACGAGCGTGAACTTTCCGGCCAAAGTGTGTTGCTGATGCGAGCGCACCGGAAGCGCATTGGTGATGCGGTGGGACAACTCCTCGCCGTCGCGCAGCAAGAAAAACAGGAGGTACAACATGACGAAGATGCTGATGATGAAATCGATCGTGTTTTGACCGATGGAGAAGGCCCGGCCCGCGACCGACTGACTTCTCTGCGAGAGTGCACGCGATAGCCACTGTTGTACGGAACCGGGATTTGTGAGACCAAGGCGCGCGAGGAGATTCGCGATCCATGCGGGGAAGGAGCTGTACACCTGTTGAAAGTACCGGCCGAAATCGAGGTCTCCTGACTGAATCCGCTGATACGTGCTCTGCGCTTCCTGCAGCAGCGCGCCGCCGATGAGAGTCAACGGCAGAATCACGATCAGGAGGATCGCCGTCAGCGTCGTCAATGACGCGAGATTTCGACGGTTCGGGAGGTACCTCAGGACCCGGCGATGCAATGGCGTGAACACAATCGCGATGAGCGTTGCCCACAAGACAGCTCCGTAAAATGGCGAGACGATCCATCCGAAGAAAAGCGATACCCCGATCAACAGCACGAGAAAGACTTTGTCTTCGAAGTCAGGTGAGTAAGCCGAATTCGCTGTCATGCCGCTTTCCTCGTCGCTGGCTCCGTATCGTAGCGGATCAGCCGGCTTTCGACGGCCCAGGTGAGCGCGGCAAATGCCGCCAGCCACTGAGTCGGTGCCCGTCCTACGACCCATCGGTCGCGGCGACCGGGATGAGATCGAAGATCGTCAGCGTCATGTGTAGTGGTCGACTGTCCCGATCGCGACGATCGCCGCGGCTCTGCGCCGGATCCCGCAGCAGACGTTCCGGCAATTCGTCGGCGCGCTGATCGCGCTCCTGGGTCTGT
>DASVHS010000218.1:0-3876 GCA_036382495.1 Thermoanaerobaculia bacterium
GCGGTGCTTTACGCGATCGGCGGCTTCGCGTACGCATGGCCGATCGTCCATCTTCGCCACACGACGCCATCCGCCCCCGCGCGTGCCATGCGTTTCGCGCGGCGCTGGCTCCCGCACGAGGCAGTGTTGCTGTACGAGCCGCCGATGGAAGCGTGGACGACGTTGTCACGATTCGAAACCGCGCCGGTCCGCGAATTCGATCAGTATGCGGACCGATCCGACACGTTGCTGTTTCTCATCGCCGACGGCGGCTCGCGCACGCCGCATGCCGTGCGGTTCGAGTGGCCCGACAGCGATGCGTACGGCAAAGTCACGACGGAACGTTACCGCGTCGTGTCGGTGATTCCGTATCCGCCGGCGTCGCGCTATCGATCGATCCACGGCGTGTACGCCTTCGAGCGCACGGGCGACGGACGCGAGTGGCGATGGCTTTCAGGCGACGCGCTGATCGCACTTCCGCGACTCGGAAAACGTGTCGTGCAGCTGAAGCTCGCCCTTCCTGATGATGCGCCGGTGGCCTCGAACACGGTTCTGATCAACGGAAGCGAGGTGACGGTCGATCGCGGCCGGGAAGTCACCGTCGCGTTCCCGGCCTCCCCGCTGCTGCAGATCCGCGCACCTCGTACGTTCACGTCCCCGCAAGATCAGCGCGCGCTCGCGGTCCAGCTGGTCGCACTCGAGCAGCGCTGACGTATCATCGCGTCGGATGCGGAAGCCGACCATTTCTCTGGTGATCCCGATGTTCAACGAAGAGGCGAACATCGATCACGCCGTCGAGTACGCGGTGCAGGCGCTCAATGAGCACGCCGCAGAGTACGAGATCATCATCGTCGACGACGCGTCGACCGATGAGTCGCCGGAGATCGTCCGCCGCGCCATCGCCGGCAACCCACGGATCCGCCTCATCAGCCACGATTTCAACCAGAAGCTCGGGGCGTCGCTGCGCACCGGATTCGCCGCGGCGCAGTACGAGCTCGTCCTCTACATGGACGCCGACCTCCCCTTCGACCCCGACGTCCTCGGCCGCGCCGTGCGGGCGATGAACCTGACGCGCGCCGACGTCATCTCCGGATATCGCTTCGATCGAACGACCGAGGGACCGAAGAGGACGCTGTATACGATTCTGTACAACTGGATGATCCGGATCCTGTTCAACATCCACATCCGCGACATCAACTTCTCGTTCAAGTTGCTGAAGCGGGAAGTGCTGCAGGCCATTCAACTTCGATCGGAAGGATCGCTGATCGACGCGGAGCTGATCGTGAAGTCGCGCAACCACGGCTTCTTCATCCAACAAATCGGTCTCGACTACTTTCCCCGAGTCCTGGGCACCTCGCATCTGTCGTCACCCGCGGTCATCGTGAAAATCTTTCGCGAGTTGATCGCGATGTACCCGGAGATGCGGAGACGGGTACCGCGTGGAAGTGGAGGACAGGCAATCCTGCCTGTCGCATCCGGGGACAGCCGGGATCGCCTGTCCTCCACACCGTGAAACGTCTCATCGTCACGGCCGACGACGTCGGACTCGATCGCGGCATGACCGAAGGTGCGATCTGTGCGCATCGGGACGGCATCGTCACGGCTTGCAGCATCGTCGCGAACGGCCGCGAATTCGACGACGCCGTGGCCCGACTGCGCGATGTCCCGACGCTCGAAGTCGGAGTGCATCTGACGATGGTCGAGGAACGATCCCTCGTCAGCGGACAGCTGATGCCGAAGAACTGGCGTCGCTTCATCTTCGCGAAGCATGACTTGATCGCCGATGAGCTGCGCGCGCAGATCGAGAAGGTCCTTGCGACTGGACTTCGCGTTACGCACATGAACGGTCATCAGCACCTTCATCTGTTTCCGCGCGTGTTTCAGCTCGCCCAGCATCTCGCGCATCAGTACCGGATCCCTTATCTGCGGACCGTCGATGACCACGGCGGAAGCGCCGGACCGTTTCGGCGGCTGTCGATCGCCGCGCTCAATTTTTTCGGTCGTCGCGCAACCGGCGGGAACGACCGCACGATCGGCGTGCTCGAGGCCGGCCATCTCACGAACATCGAGCGTCTGCTCGATCACGTCGAGGGCGTGACCGAGCTCGTCACCCATCCCGGTGTGAACGTCGATGGATATCCGCACTGGCGTTACGAGTGGGACGCCGAGACGCGCGCGCTCTGCGATCCGGCGCTGCGCGATGCGATTGCGCGAAGAGGCATCGAGCTGATTGCGCCATCACAACTAAATGTGGGTGCCGGCTTCAGCCGGCACACGGCGGGCTGAAGCCCGCCGCCACACGGGGGTCGCTATAATCCGCGCCGCTTTGACTATGACGAAGAAAATTGCTGTCATTCCCGGCGACGGCATCGGCCCCGAGGTCATCAGCGCCGGCATGCGCGTCCTCGAACGGCTGAAGCTCGCCCTCGAATTCGTGCACTTCGGCTGGAACGCGGACGAATACCTGCGCACCGGCGTCTCGATCCCGCCCGGCGCGATGGACGACATCCGCGACAACTACGCCGCCGTCTACCTCGGCGCGTTCGGCGATCCTCGCGTTCCCGACATGAAGCACGCCGCAGACATCCTCCTCGGCATGCGGTTCCAACTCGACCTCTACGTCAACTATCGCCCGGTGAAGTTGCTGAACGAAAGCCTTTCGCCGTTGAAGAAGAAGGGGATGAAGGACATCGACTTCGTCATCTTCCGCGAGAACACCGAAGGCGCGTACGTCGGCATGGGCGGCAATTTCAAGAAGGGCACGAGCGACGAGAGCGCGGTGCAGGAAGACATCTCGACGCGCAAAGGCGTCGAGCGGATCATCCGCTACGCATTCGAGTACGCGAAGCGAACCGGGCGCAAGTCCGTGTGTATGTCGGACAAGAACAACGTGATGCGGTTCGGCGGCGACTTATGGATGCGCACGTTCGAGGAAGTGGCGAAGGAGTATCCCGGCATCGAGCACTTCCACATGTTCGTCGACGCACTGACGATGCAGATGGTGCGCGCGCCGGAGATGTTCAGCGTCATCGTGACGAACAACGTGTTCGGCGACATCGTCACCGACCTCGGCGCCGCGCTTCAGGGCGGCCTTGGTATGGCCGCATCGGGCAACATTCATCCGGGACGCGTGTCACTGTTCGAGCCGATTCACGGCAGCGCGCCAAAGTACGCGGGCAAAGACATCTCGAACCCGATCGGCGCGATCCTCACCGCCGCGATGATGCTCGAATACCTCGGATTCGCCGCAGAGGCGAAGCAGATCGACGATGCAGTCGTGGCCGCGATCGCTGCCGGCGAAACGACGCAGGACATCGGCGGCAAACTCGGGACGAAAGCCGCAGGCGAAGCGGTGTTGAAGCGGCTGTAGAATCGCAGCAACATCCAATGAACATCGGCTTCGAATGGCTGGTCGAAGCATCCGGCTGCCGCGTGGAAGCGTTACGCAGCGTGGAAACGCTTCGCGCTGTCTTCGAGCGCGTCATTGCGGAGCTGGAGCTGAAGCAGATCGCCGCGCCGGCATGGCACGTCTTCCCCGATCCGGGCGGAGTCACCGGCTTCGTGATGCTCACCGAGTCGCACTTGTCCTGTCACACGTATCCGGAGCACGGCGTAGCGGCCATCAATTTGTATTGTTGTCGTCCTCGCGGCGACTGGCCGTGGGATGAACGTCTGCGGGAGATGCTCGGTGCGTCGGCAGTGCGGGTCCGCGCCATCGATCGCGCGGGCGGCGCGGAGAGCAGCGAGTGACCACGGCGAACTGTCCGTCGTGCGGTGCGCAGGTCGAGTTTGCGATCGGCTCTTCTGCTGTTGTCGTCTGCAAGTTCTGCCGGACGCTCGTCGCGCGAACCGACCGGGGCGTTGCAGATGACGGCAAAGTTGCCGCGCTCGTCGAAA
>DASVHS010000219.1:0-6855 GCA_036382495.1 Thermoanaerobaculia bacterium
GACCGCGACAGCCTCATTTACGCCGACGGCGCCGGCGCCGTGATTCTCGAGGGGCAGGAAACCGAAGGCGGGATCCTCGCCCACGCAACGCGCTCCGACACGATCGAGCATTCGAAGATGCTCTACATGGGTCACTCCTTCAATCGCGAAGCGTTCCTCGAATCGCTCTTCCTGAAGATGGAAGGGCGCAAGTTGTATAAGTACGCGCTCAACACGGTCGCGACGGTGGTGAAGGAAGCGCTCGATCGCGCCGGCCTGACGCTCGACGACGTGAAGAAAGTCCTCATCCATCAAGCCAACGGCAAAATGGACGAAGCCATCCTCGGCGCCCTGTACAAACTGTACGAAGCGGGCGAACCGCCGCCCGACGTGATGCCGATGACGATCTCCTGGCTCGGCAACAGCTCCGTCGCGACCATCCCGACCCTGCTCGACCTCATCTCCAAAGGTGAGATGAAAGAGCACTCGCTCGCACCGGGCGACGTCATCATTTTTGCGAGTGTGGGAGCGGGCATGCACATTAATGCGGCGGTGTACCGCCTGCCGAAGGAGAATCAAAAGCTGAATTAAGAAGTTCGAAGTTCGAATGAAGAATGAAGAATCGAACCTCGCGCATCGTTGATTCTTAATTCTTCATTCGAACTTCGAACTTCGAAATTCAACACCCAAAGTCCAATCGCCAAATCAACAATGCGACCCTCCGCCCTCATAATCCTCCTTCTCCTCCCCGCCCATGCCTCCGCCCAGAATTGGCCCCAGTGGGGCGCAAGCCCGCAACACGACAGTGCGACGGCGGTGGTCGCGCGGCGCATCGATCGCATCGAGCAGGAGATCGTCATCGATCCGCTGGCTCAGACGATCGAGGACCTTTCCGGTGCCGGAGAACTGATCGCACACTACCCGGTGCCGCTGATCGACGGCGAAGACGTGGTCCTGTTGCGCAAGAGCGGTTTTCTCAGCGATTTCAGCACGCGCGAAACGCAGATCTGGAACGTCGCCGACATGCGGCGCGTCAACGGACTGTTGACGACGCACTGGCTGTACACGAGCGACTGGAAGCCCGTGCCGTTCGGCAATCCGTCGTGGGAACCCGTCTACCATCCGGCGATCGGTGCGAGCGCGGTGTGGGCGCCGGGTGCCGGCGGAACGATCGACAAACTCGATCGCGAGACCGGCGTGCGGATTCAGCGATTCAATCCGTTTGGCACCACTGTCGATCCGACGATCTTCGTTTGCGGCCCGCCTGTGATTGATCGCGCCGGCAACATCTACTACAACACCATTCAGCTCAACACGGTCGCGCCGTGGACCAGCGACGCACCGAACGCCTGGCTCGTCCGGGTCGGCGTTGACGGCACCGTCAGCAAAGCGACATTCACATCGCTGACGCCCGGCGCGCCCGCCACGACGGATCAGTGTACCGGCGTGTTCGACTCATCGCAGCTCCCATGGCCACCCTCACCGGCCGCGATGCCGGTGATGTTCCGCTGCGGCGCGCAGCGGCCGGGCATCAACGTCGCGCCGGCCGTGGGCAACGACGGAACGATCTACACGATCAGCCGCGCGCACCTCAACAGCCGTTACGGCTTTCTCGTCGCGGTCAATCCCAATCTCACGCCGAGGTGGTCCGCGTCGCTGCGGAATCGCCTGCAGGACGGCTGCGACGTCACGATCCCGCCGAGCGGCACGCCCGGCGGATGCCGCGCGGGGTCGACGCCCGGCGTCGATCCGGCCGACAACGAGCCCGGCTCCGGAGCAGTGAACGACAATTCGACCGCCTCGCCCGTCGTGCTGCCGGACGGGAGCATCCTTTACGGCGCGTACACTAGCTACAACTACTTGCAGGGACACCTGATGATGTTCAGCGCCGCCGGCCAATACGTGGGCGCGTACGGCTGGGGTTGGGACCTGACACCCGCCGTTTACCGTCACGACGGAACCTGGTCCGTCGTCATCAAGGAAAATCACTACGCAACGAGCTCGTACTGCAACGACCCGAACTTCTGTCCGTTCGACCGCACTGCGAACACACCTTCGGACCCGGAGGTGTACTTCATCACGCAGCTCAACGCGGCACTGCAGCCGGAGTGGAAGTACCAGAGCTCGAACTCGCTGAGTTGTCAGCGCAGGCAGAACGGGACTCTCGACTGCGTCTCGGATCATCCGCTCGGATTCGAGTGGTGCGTCAACGCCGTCGCCGTCGACGCGCGCGGCGTCGTCTATGCCGACAGCGAGGACGGAAACCTCTACGCGATCGGGCAGGGCGGCACGCTCGAGCAGCGCATCTTCCTTCGTCTCGCCCTGGGAGCCGCGTACACGGCGACGTCGATCGGACCCGATGGCCGCGTGTACACGCAGAACGATGGCGACCTGTTCGTCATCAACGAGAATTCGAAGCGCCGCGCAGTCGGAAGACGGTGAACTAGCATCACCGAATCATCGACTCGACAATCGTCACCAGCACGGCCGGATCCACCGGCTTGCGAATCGTCGCCGCGAATTTTGCGTCATCGTCGCGCATCGCCGCGGCCGTCAGGGCAGTCACGGCCACCACAGGCGTCTCGGAGTTCGGCCCGTGTGAGGCACGCAAGCGCCGAAGGAAACTCTGACCGTCCTCCGCCGGCATTGCGATGTCGGTCAGGATCAGCGCGAATTTCCGTTTCGCGAGGATCTCCATGGCGTCGCGCACGTTCGATGCGACTTCCACGCGCCCGCCGAACGCCCGCAACATCGCGGCGATAACGTCGCGGGCATCGCTGTCGTCATCGACGACGAGGAGATCACGACCCGCGAGCGGGCGTCGGATTGCTTCGGCGCCGTCATTCACTTCCATCGCCCGACGGCCGGAGTCTTCCATCGCACGCGGGACGAACGAGACCGGAAACGTGACGATGAACGTGGCCCCTTTCCCCAGACCGGCGCTCTCTGCGCGAACGCTGCCTCCGTGCAGCTCGACGAGAAGTTTCACGACGGAAAGACCGATGCCCAGGCCGCCGAACTCGCGCGTCGATGTGCTGTCGGCCTGGCGAAAGCGATCGAACACGAACGGCAGAAACGCGCTCTCGATGCCGCGCCCCTCATCCGCGACGCGCAGGACGACATCATCCCGGACCCGCCTCGCGTCCACGCGGATGCGCGTCCCCGCGGAACTGAACTTGACGGAGTTCGCGAGGAGGTTCCAGATGATCTGCTGCAGACGGTTAGGGTCGGCCGACAGGAGCAGCGTCTCGGGCGCCTCGACATCGATGACGATGTTCTTCGCCGCCGCGGCAGGCTTCAGCGAATCCACCGCCTCGCGCACAGCGTCACGAAGATCGACCGTGCGGGTGTCGAGCTTCATCTTTCCGGTGATGATGCGCGAGACATCGAGAATGTCATCGATCAAGGCTGCCTGCGACCGTGCGCTTCGCTCGATCGACGCCAGCGCCATGTTGATGTCCTCCGGTCTGCCGGGCTGCATCTGCAGCAGCCCTGACCAGCCGAGGATGGCGGTGAGTGGGGTGCGGAGCTCGTGGGAGAGTGTGGCGAGGAACTCGTCCTTCGCGCTGCTCGCCGACTGCGCCTGCCGAAAGAGCCGCTCGTTCTCGACGGCCAGACCCTCCGCGCGGACGCGTGCGCTGTCCGACTCGGCGAGCGCGCTCTCGTAATCGGACGCGACCGTCTGCAACGCGCGCCGCGTGACCATCCCGGCCAGCAGTCCGAACAGAAGTGCCGCGACGATACTCGTCCCGACGACGATTCGCGTCACACGCTGGACCGAATCGGTGCGGCTTCTGCGCAATCCCTCTTCGACACCGATGAAGCGCGCGAAGTCGCGCCGGACGACGTCCATCTGCTCCTTGGCCGCGATCTGCCCGGTCTCCGCACCACTCGCGTTCCGATTCGACTGAAGCAGCTGTGCAGCGAGTTGCTGCCAGTCGCCGTAGTCTTTCTGCAACTGAGAGGCTGCAGCGACCTGCTGCGGGTTGTCCTCGACCAGCCTGCGGACCTCAGAAAACGCGGTGCCCATCACCGGCGCGGCGCGCTTGTAAGGCGAGAGAAACGAATCGTGGTGCGTCAGCAAATACCCACGGACGCCCGTTTCCATATCGAGCACGAGCGACTGCGTCTCCTGAGCCGCCGAAATCACCCGATCCGTATGGTCAACCAACTCGACCTCGGTATTGAGCCACCGGATCAGGAGCAGGAACGTCATCGCGAGAACCGCGAGGAGCGTAATCGGGCCGGCCAAAGCCCACCGCAGCATGTGTCGAAAGCGAGCGCGTTTCATTCCGGAGTGCGTTTACTCCGAATCCGTGCCATGAGGAGGGATGAGGGATGAGGGGCGAATCACGGAGTTCATTCCTCGACAACTTGGATCGGAATTTCGAATTTCGAAGTTCGAATTAAGAATCAAGAATTGCGAAGGACGCGTTCATCTCTCAATTCTTCATTCGAACTTCGAACTTCGAACTTCGAAATTCTTCATCCCTCATCCCTCGTCCCTCATCCTTCATCCCTCAAAAGACCACGCTACAACACGTCACTCCCGCCTCGGCTCTGAGCAGCTCGCTCATCGCCACGATGTCGACTTTGTAGCCGCGCTGTTCAAGAAGTCTGTTCGTGCGCGGCTGTTCCGCACCAGCGATGACCACACTACCCCGCCGCAGGACGTTCGCGGCGAATGGCTCCGCGGAGTCGACGGAGATCATTTCGAATCCATCGATCGCATCAACCCAGTCGGGATTGAAGAGCAGCGTTCGCTCATCGAGCATCGTCACCGCCGATTTCAGGTGAAGACAGCCGTGAAACGCGGTGGCGATGACCTGGTAACCGAACGGCGCGAGGCAGTTGCGGAGCTGGGCGATGCCTTCGTTGTTCGTCCGCTGACCGCGTCCGACGAACAGTTTGCGCCCGACGCGCAGCACGTCGCCGCCATCGATGGTGGCGGGCGCCTCGATCTGGAATAGAGGCCGGTATCGCGCGAGAACCTTCGCAACGCTGTCGGTTTCACCGCGCCGTGATTCCGCACCGGGCCGAGTGATGACCGCGACCTCGTCCACGACGATCGCGGCGTCCTCGACGAACACGCCGTCAGGATGTTCCGGCGCCGGATCGACGTGCACGAGCGTGCATCCGTGCTTCTCCAGCAAGCGTTCGTATGCTTCGTGCTGGGCTGCCGCGCGAACGTAGTCGATCGGCTCGCGATCGAGGTACGTCAGCTCACATTCCGAGATGCGCGGGCTCAGCGCGCGCGTCAACGCAATCGCCACACGGGTATGCTACTCACCCTGCATGGCTGAATCGAACTTCTCGTCCCTCGGCATCCGCGACTCGATCGTGAAGACACTCACCGATCTCGGCTATGAGACGCCCACGCCGATCCAGGACCGCACCATCCCGCTCCTGCTGTCAGGCAAAGATGTCATCGGGCAGGCCCAGACCGGGACGGGCAAGACCGCCGCGTTTGCTCTGCCGATTCTCGAGACCATCGACGCCAGCCGGCGCGAGACGCAGGCGCTCGTCATGACGCCGACCCGCGAGCTCGCTGTGCAAGTTGCCGAAGCGATTCACTCGTATTCGAAGGACATGAACATCGGCGTCCTTCCGGTTTACGGCGGCGCGCCGATCGGACCGCAGCTCAACCGGCTCGAACGCGGTGTGCAGGTCGTCGTCGGCACGCCCGGCCGGCTGATCGACACGCTCGATCGCAAGAGTCTGAAACTCAGCGCCGTCCGCATCATCGTGCTCGACGAAGCCGACGAGATGCTGAAGATGGGTTTCAAAGACGACGTCGACCGCATCCTCGGCGAGCTGCCGGAGACGCGACAGATCGCGCTCTTCTCCGCCACGATGCCGCCGGAAGTGCTGCGCATCGCGAAGCGGCACATGCCCGACGCCGTACGGATCGAAATCGAGCACAAGGCGTCGACGACGCCGATGATCGAGCAGCGGTTCATCAACACCTCCGAGCCGCAGAAGCTCGAGTTGCTGACGAAGATGCTCGAGCTCGAGGAGAACGATGCTGTTCTGATCTTCCGGCGGACGAAAACCGGCGCGGCCGAGACCGCGGAACGCCTCGTCGGCCGCGGCTTCGCGGCCGAGGCGATGCACGGAGACATGAATCAACGGGAGCGGGAGAGTGTGATCAGGCGTTTGAAGGCTGGAAAGATCGAGATCGTCGTCGCGACCGATGTCGCCGCACGCGGTCTCGACGTCGAGCAGATCACGCACGTGATCAACTACGACATCCCGTGGGACGTCGAAGCGTACGTCCATCGCATCGGCCGAACCGGCCGCGCCGGACGCAGCGGCATGGCCACGCTCTTCATCACGCCGCGCGAGCGGAAGATGATGCGCGAGATCGAGCGCTTCACGAAGCTGCCGATCAAGCCGATGAGGATGCCGACCGTGGCCGACGTCGCGGCGCGGCGGGTGACCGCGCTCAAGGAGACGCTCAAGAAGACGATCGCGGCGGGCGATCTCGATCTGTATCTCGACATGGTCGGGCAGATCGTCGAAGAGGGTCACGATCCGGCGGAAGTCGCAGCGGCTGCCGCGAAACTGGCGAGTGCTGCGAAGCCACTGAAACCGGATGTCATTCCGAGCGCCGTAGAGCGCGAGGAATCTGGGCGGTGGGAAAAATCCGCGAGCCACCCCACCGCCCGGGTCCCTCGCTCCGCTCGGGATGACAAGGCCACCCGAGCCCCTCGCTCCGCTCGCGATGACAACCGGAAGAAAGTGCGCCTGTCGATGTCCGTCGGCAAGCGCGACGGCATCCGGCCCGCCGACGTCGTCGGCTCGATCGCGAATGAAGCGGATGTCCCCGGGCGCGACATCGGCCCGATCGAGATCCAGGACGCGGTCACGTACGTC
>DASVHS010000220.1:0-3397 GCA_036382495.1 Thermoanaerobaculia bacterium
TCCGTTCGCGGTCAACAACAGTCAGGACTCTGCGTACGGCAACGTCGTTTCTTTGCAATCGCTGAGTGGTCGCACCTGCGATCTCAGCACCGCGTCGTTCTTCAAGTTCCTCGTCGACAAGGCCGGGACGGTCAGCGCGACGGTTACTGCCACCGACACGCCCGTGCGGGTCACGCTGTCGAGCAGCGCGACGCAAACGGTCGTCGCCGACATTCCGGCAGGACAGACGCAGACCGTGAGCACGACGTACAGCGGCACGACCGCGACGGAGTTCTTCGCGCGCGTCGAAGCGACCGGCACGATCGGCATCACGGCGAAGTACACCATCACGCCGAGCTTCCCGGTCGGAGAGACAGGACGCCGCCACGCGGTCCGGCGGTCGCACTGAATCTCCAGAACGTTATGATTCGCCGCGATGACGTACAAGACTCTCCTCGTCGATGAATCCGCGGGCGTCGTCACCGTCACGCTGAATCGGCCAGACGTCCACAACGCATTCAACGACGAGCTGATCGCTGAGGCGATCGAAGTCTTCTCGAGTGTGCCGGCGAACGCGAGGGTGGTCGTCCTGCGCGGCAGCGGACAGACGTTCTGTGCCGGTGCTGACCTCAACTGGATGTCGCGTATGGTCTCGTATACGCGCGAACAGAACGTTCGCGACTCGTCGCTGCTCGCGAAAATGTACGCGGTGATCAACGAATGCCCGCTGCCGGTGGTCGGAAGGATCACCGGCGCGGCAATCGGGGGCGGCGTCGGTCTGGTCGCCGTCTGCGACATCGCCGTCGCATCGCCGCAGACGAAGTTCGGACTGTCGGAAGTGAAGCTTGGAATTCTTCCTGCCGTGATCTCGCCGTACGTGATCGCAAAGATCGGAGCGTCGCATGCGCGAGCGTTGTTTCTCACGGGCGAGCGCTTCGATGCCGAACGGGCATTGCGAATCGGACTCGTTCATCGCGTCGCCGAGGATGTCGATGCGGCGATCGCGGATGTCGTGGGACAGTTGAAGACATCGGGTCCGGAAGCGGTCCGCGAGTGCAAGAAGCTGATCGCGCACGTCGCCTCGCACGATCTGATCGATGCAATTCCGTACACGATCGAGGCAATTGCCACGCGGCGCGTATCGGCGGAAGGGCAGCAGGGGATGAAGGCATTCCTCGAGAAGAAGAAAGCGCCGTGGGTAAGTTGAGAGAGGGCAAAAGCGCTGTGAGCGGACCAATATGTCATCCCGAGCGTAGCGAGGGACCCGGGCGTGTGTGCGGGCCCGCCCTCACACCCAGGTCCCTCGCTACGCTCGGGATGACATGAAACGCGTTCTCGTTGCCAATCGCGGCGAAATCGCCGTCCGCATCGCTCGTGCTTGTCGCGAAGCAAAGATCGAGTCCGTCCTCGCGTACTCCGAAGCGGACGACACGCGTTACGTGCGGCGTTTTTTCGACGATGCGGTTCCGATCGCGTCGTACCTCGACGTCGGCGCCGTCATCGATGCTGCACGCCGATCCGGCGCGGATGCGGTTCACCCCGGATACGGATTTCTCTCCGAGCGCGCCGCGCTGGCCGCGGCGTGTGAGGACGCGAAAATCACGTTTGTCGGGCCGAAGGCGCATTCGATCGAAGCGATGGGCTCGAAGGCACATTCGCGTCATCTGATGCAGAAGCTCGGCGTTCCCGTCGTTCCCGGCTACGACGGCGACGATCAGAAAGATGCGACGTTCGCGGCCGAAGCGAAGCGGATCGGATTTCCCGTTCTCGTCAAGGCGTCGTCGGGCGGTGGCGGGAAGGGGATGAAGGTCGTCCGCGACTCGGGTGAGTTGCAGTCACAGCTCGAATCCGCGCGCCGTGAGGCGAAGAAAGCGTTTGGCGACGACCGTCTGCTGCTCGAGAAGTACATCGAAGAGCCGCGGCACGTCGAGGTGCAGGTCTTCGGCGACTCGACCGGCGAGGTCGTGCATCTGTTCGAGCGCGATTGCTCGATACAGCGGCGGCACCAGAAAGTCGTCGAGGAGTCGCCCGCGCCGAACTACCCGGACGCGCTGCGACAGAAGATGACAACCGCAGCGATCGCCGCCGCGCGCGGCGTGAAATACGAGAACGCCGGCACGGTCGAGTTCATCGTCACGCCCAAAGGCGATTTCTACTTTCTCGAGATGAATACGCGGCTGCAGGTCGAGCATCCCGTCACCGAGATCGTCACCGGCACGGATCTCGTCCGCGCGCAACTCGCGGTCGCGGCCGGCGCGAAGTTGCCGTGGAAGCAATCCGACATCCGCCAGCGCGGCCATGCGATCGAAGTGCGGATTTACGCCGAGGATGGGGACGATCGCTTTCTGCCGCAGTCGGGAACGATCGAATATCTCGCAGAACCGTCAGGTCCGGGCGTACGCGTCGACTCGGGCGTGATGCAGGGCACGACGATCGGCGTGAACTTCGATCCGATGCTCGCGAAGTTGATCGCGTTCGCGGAAACACGCGCCGCCGCCATCGACCGTCTCGATCGCGCCCTCCGCGACTACATCGTCCTCGGCCTCACGACGAATGTCTCGTGGCTGCGGCGCGTGGTTAGCCATCCCGCCTTCCGCGAAGGCAAAGTGAGTACGCGTTTCCTCCAGGATCACGAGGAAGATCTTCGGCGCGCGATTCCCGAAGTCGCAACAAAGATCGCAACCGCTTTGGCAGCCCAGCGACCCAGCGACCCAGCGACCCAGCGACCCGGCATCCGGTCAGTGTGGGACCAGCTCGCAAACTGGCGCAGCTAGCCGCGCTTGCCCAACGCCTCCGGCGAACGCACGCGACCCGTCACGCCGCACAGAATCAGCAGCGTGACGACGTACGGCGTCGCCAGCAGCAGGTGAAACGCGATCCCGCGGTTCGCGGCCTGCAGTGCGTACTGCAGTGCGGCAGCGATTCCGAACAACGCGGTGCCGGCAACGCTGCCGCGGACGGTCCATCGTCCGAAGATCACGACCGACAGCGCGATGAACCCGCGGCCCGCGCTCATGTTCTCCGCGAATCCATTCGACAGCACGAGCGCGAGGTGCGTGCCGGCCAGTCCGACGAGCACTGCTTCGACCGCGAGCGCGCTCCATCGATACTTCGCAGGTGACCATCGCGCGGCGCGCATCGCTTCGGGACTCTCGCCGGCCGCGCGCAGGCGGAGGCCGAACGTCGTCCGCCACAACAGGATGCCGAGAAGAATGGGCACGACGATCCAGGCGATCGGCGAGATGAAGTCGAGTTTCAGCGCCGCGCTCGTTGCCCGCGATTGCATCTCGCGATACGCGACGCCCGTCGCGCCGGCGACGAGCAGGTTGATGGCCGTGCCCGTGACGATCTGATCGGCGTCGAGCACGATCACGAACAGTCCGAACAGGAGCGCGACCGCGAAGGCCGCAGCGACACC
>DASVHS010000221.1:0-2155 GCA_036382495.1 Thermoanaerobaculia bacterium
CATCCCGTCCGCATCGCCGACATCGGGCGCAACCTCGATCATCCCGTGTTGTTGCGCGGCCGCGTCGTGTCGGCCGCGTCGAAGACTTCGCCCGTCAAGCGGATGAAGATTTTCGAGGTGATGTTCGACGACGGCACGGGCACCGTGATGCTGGTCTGGTTCAACCAGCCGTACCTCTCCGATCAGATCAAGCGCGGCGACCATCTCGCCGTCTACGGGCAGGCGAGGTTGTCGGGTCAGGGAAGGTTGCAGGTGGAAGGGGCGGATTGGGAGAAGATCGACGAGGCCGACGACGCGGAAGGGAAGATCGTCCCGATCTACTCGAAGGCCGGCAACATTCCTCCGAAAGCATTACGGCGGATCGTCGCCACGGCGCTCGAGAGCGTCGACGCGCTCGAAGACACGATGCCCGCCGCGATCCGCGAGCGCCTCGGCGTCATCGGCCTGCCGGAGTCGATCCGCACGATTCATCAGCCCACCGAGCTGACGTCCGAGTTCCTCACGTATCGCTCGCCCGCGCATCTGCGCGTGATCCTCGAGGAGTTCTTCACGTTTCAACTCGTCTTGCGCATCCGCCGCGCGACGGACGAGGTCAAGAAGAAGAGCCGCGCCATCCGGATCGACGACGACATCCGCGACGAGGTGAAGCGCATCCTGCCGTTCAAACTCACGGGTGCACAGAAACGTGTGCTACGCGAGATCGCCGACGACCTGCGCAGCGACCGGCCGATGTACCGCCTGCTGCAGGGCGACGTCGGCAGCGGCAAGACGATCGTCGCGCTGATCGCGGCGATCATCATGATCCGCAACGGCCACCAGGTGGCGTTGCTCGCGCCGACGGAGATTCTGGTCGAACAGCATTTCCAGCGAATCCGTCAACTAGTTGACCATTCCCTCGTCGTCGTCAAAGCCACCGGCTCGATGACGGCCGGTGAGCGCCGCACGCTGCTGGCCGGCCTCCGCGACGGCTACATCCAGCTCGCCATCGGCACTCACGCATTGCTCGAAGAGAAGGTGAAGTTCAAGTCGCTGGGACTGGCGATCGTCGACGAGCAGCATCGATTCGGCGTCGAGCAGCGGCAGAAACTGTTCGCGAAAGGGGAGCTGATCGACATCCTGGTCATGACCGCCACTCCAATCCCGCGCTCGCTGGCGCTGGCGATGTTCGGCGACCTGGAGCTGTCGGTCATCGACGAGCTTCCGCCCGGACGGCAGCGAATCAAGACCGCCATCCGCGCATCTGCCGACGTCGAGCGCGTTTACCAGTTCATCGACGACGAGATCGAAAGCGGCGCGCAGATCTACATCGTTTACCCGCTCATCGAGGAGTCGGAGAAGCTGAACCTCAAGCCGCTGTCCGAAGGATTCGAGACGATCCGCGAGCGATTTCCGAAACGTCGCGTGGCGATGATGCACGGCCGCATGTCCGCGACCGAAAAAGAAGAGACGATGGCGAAGTTCAAGCGCGGAGAGATCGACATCCTCGTCGCCACCACCGTCATCGAAGTCGGCATCGACGTCGCGAACGCGTCGATCATGATGATCATCGAAGCCGATCGCTTCGGCCTGTCGCAACTGCATCAGCTGCGCGGACGTGTGGGCCGCGGCGAGCGGAAGTCGTACTGCATCCTCGTGCGCAACGCGCGCGCGGCACCGGAAAGCGTCGAGCGTCTGAAGATGTTCGAAGCGACGCGCGACGGCTTCGAAGTCGCCGAGCGCGACCTCGCCCTCCGCGGCCCCGGCGAATTCCTCGGCACAAAACAATCGGGCGTGCCACGTTTCCGCTTCGGCAACATCGTCCGCGATCACGACCTCATGGAGAAAGCACGCGACGCGGCGATTGAAGTGATTGAAAAGGAAGGGTTGGCGGGAGCGGAGGAGACCGCACGGAGAATGATCGGCGTGCCTCTCGACGTTACGCGAGACTGAATTTCGAAGTTCGAATTTCGAATTTCGAATTCAGAATTTATTCATGAATTCGAAATTCGAACTTCGAAATTCGAAATTCGAAATTCAATCCCGGTTCACGTCCACCGCGACGCCCATCATCGTCCTCGCGACATCCTCCGACGCGACCAGTCCTTCTTTGTCGATCAACTCGATCGCCGCATCTCTCGCTTTTTCCATGAGGTCGTGGTCGCGGACGATGTTGCCG
>DASVHS010000222.1:0-20047 GCA_036382495.1 Thermoanaerobaculia bacterium
GGATCCAGTCCGTGTGCACGAACGGCGCATCCGCGCCTTTGTCGTTCCGCTGATACGTGTGCGAGCCGAAGTAGTCGCGCTGTGCCTGCGTGAGGTTCTGCGGAAGTTCTGCGCTGCGGTACGAGTCGAAATACGCGAGACTCGACGACAACGCCGGCACGGCGATTCCGTTCGACTGCGCGAACGTCACGGCGCGGCGCCACGACGGCTGGGACTTCGTCACGGCCGACTTGAATTCGTCGTCGAGCAGAAGGTTCGGCAGATCGCGCTTCCGTTCGTACGCGCGCATGATCGAGTCGAGGAATTTCGCCCGGATGATGCAGCCCGCTTTCCAGATCCTGGCCATCTCGCGCATGTCGACGTTCCACTTCCACTCCGCCGAGCCGGCCTGAATCAAAGCCATGCCCTGCGCGTACGAACAGATCTTCGACGCGTACAACGCGTCGTGGACGTCGGCGATAAATTGCTTTCGATCGGAAGGCGGCGTGACGCGCGGTGCGCTGAACACTTTGCCGGCAACCACGCGTTCGTCTTTCATCGACGACAGGACACGCGCGTCGATTGCGGCAGCGATCGTCGGAATCGGAACCGCGAGATCGAGCGCGACCTGCGCCGTCCACTTGCCCGTCCCCTTCTGTCCCGCTTTGTCGAGGACCTTGGCGACGAGAGGAGCGCCACTCTCATCGTCCTTCACGCGGAAAATTTTCGCGGTGATCTCGATGAGGAACGACTCGAGCGTGCCATGGTTCCACTCATCGAACACGTCGGCGAGCTCACTCGCCTTCATTCCCAACCCGCGCCTGAGCATCTCGTACGCTTCGGCGATCAACTGCATGTCGCCGTACTCGATGCCGTTGTGCACCATCTTGACGAAATGCCCGGCACCGTCGGGTCCCACATGCGTCACGCACGGACCGGAGTCACTGATCGCGGCAATCTTTTCGAACACCGGCTGAATCGCCTGCCACGAATGGTCGGACCCGCCCGGCATCAGCGACGGACCGAGGCGCGCTCCCTCTTCACCGCCCGAGACACCCGATCCGACGAAATGAAGTTTCTTCGGCTCGAGTCGTTTCGTCCGCTCCTGCGTGTCTTTGAACCAGGAGTTGCCGCCGTCGATGATGACGTCGCCGTCTTCGAGCAGCGGAGCCAGTTTCTCGATCGTCTGATCGACCGGCGACCCGGCCTTGATCATCATCATGATCCGGCGCGGACGCTCGATCGCCTTCACGAGATCCTGCAGCGACTTCGTCCCGGTGAACTTCTTCCCGCGGTTCTCGCTGAGAAAGGCGTCGACGACTTCCGGCTCCCGGTCCCACACCGCGACCGGAAATCCGTGCTCTTCCACGTTCAACGCGAGGTTCCTGCCCATGACGGCAAGACCGATCATTCCGAACTGCGCCTGCGCCATTACGCCTTCACCTTCGATGTCGCGTTCTTCACGGCTTCCGCGAGTCTGTCCAGACCGCGATCGACATCAGTGCCGAGGTCGATGCTGATCGCCCGGCGGTTACGGCTGACGAGCGATTGGAAATCGCCGATCGCCTGCGCGCGCAGGAGAACACCGAATCCAAATTTTTCTCCGGCGATCGGCAGCTCCTGACCACCGCCGCCCGTGAGTTGCAGGAACACGCCGTTGTCGGCACCGCCTTTGTGCAACTGTCCGGTCGAGTGCAGGAAGCGCGGACCGTAGCCCGTGGTCGTGGCGACGTGCAGCTCGCGCGCGAGCATCTCGCGAATCTTCGCGATCCGCTCGTTGCGAACCGGCGACTCGGCGAAGTACTCGGTCAGCGCCACGTAGTCGCCCGGTTTCACCTTCGCGAGCAGCGCGCTGATGGCGTTGCTGTCGTCGACATTCACCTGCGCCGCGGCAACCGTCATCGAGCCTTTCGATTTGTACTCCTCGAGAAGCTTCTTGGTGTTGTCCTTCGACTCCTGCACGTTCGGCTGATCGAATGCGTCGATGCCGAGGATTGCGCCGGCGACTGCGGTCGCGAACTCCCACACGAAAAACGTTTCGCCGAGGTCGAGCGCGTCTTCGAGAACGATGTCGATGACGGGATGTCCGGCCGCGGTCAGTTCGCGAAGGTGCGACGTCTCATCCGACTTGCGGAGACGTACGGCGACAAACACGCGGTCCTTGCCGTAAGCCTTCGCATCGACGCGCGGCTCGCCGGCGATCGGAACGATGCCTTTGCCTTCCTTGCCCGTGCTCTCCGCGACGAGCTGCTCGACCCAGAGTCCGAGCGTGTCGAGCGGCGCGGGTGTGATCAGCGTGAGCTTGTCGCGGCCCGCAATGGCGAGCGCGCCGAGCGTCGCGCCGAGTTGCGCGGGCGGATTCTTTTTCACCGACGGCGTCTTCGCGATGTGCATCGTGTGCACAGCGCGATCGAGGAGTGCCGTGATGTCGACGCCGGAGATCGCCGCCGGCACAAGCCCGAACTTCGACAATGCCGAGTAACGTCCGCCGATGTCCGCTGGATTGATGAAGATCTTACGGAACTTGTCGCGCTCCGCATCCTTCACGAGCTGTGTATTCGGATCGGTGACGGCGATGAAGTTCTCGCCGGCACGATCGCCTTTGATCTGCTTCACGCGATCGTAGAAGTAGCGGTGAAAGACCATCGGCTCAGTCGTCGAGCCCGATTTCGACGCGACCATGAACAGCGATCGCGCGACGTCGATACGCGACTCGAGGTTGCGCACCGCGTCGGGCACGGTCGAGTCGAGGATCTCGAGCGTCGGGTAACCTTCGCGTTTCCCGAACACACGCTTCGTGACTTCCGAGCAGAGGCTCGAACCGCCCATACCGAGGACGACGATGTGCGAGAACTCGCGCTTCACGCTCTCGGCGAAGTCGCGGATCTCGGCAACGTTCTTCTGCATGTCCTCGACGACCGTGAGCCAGCCGAGGGCGTTGGCGATGATCTTCTTGTGCGCGTCGTCGTTCTTCCAGAGCGTCGCGTCTTTCTTCCAGATGCGCTCGACGAATTTGTCTTTGTCGGCGCGCTGCAGCGCGGCGTCGACGACACCCTGCGCGTCGCCGAGGTGGAACGTGATGCGGTTGCCGAGGTTGCGGATGGCGGCGTCGCGGCGCGCTTCGATCGTCGACATCAGCGAAACGAATGATTCATCGAATGACTTCACGCCCTCTTCGGTGAGTTGCGTCGTGATCTTCTCCAGGCTCAAGCCGTACTGTTTGAACTTGCGCAGAACTTCGCGCGCCTGGTCGACGTCCTTCTCCAGCGTCATGACCACTTTGCCGTGATCCTTGAACGCGTCGTACGTCGCCGGCGGAACAGTATCGACGGTGTCCGGGCCGATCAGCGACTCGACGTAGAGCACGTCCCTATATTTCGGATTCTTTGTTCCGGTCGATGCCCAGAGCGGACGCTGCACGCGCGCGCCTTTGGCACGAAGCTTTTCGAATCGCGGCGAGTTGAAGACCTGCTTGAACTGCTGGTACGCCTCTTTCGCGTTCGCGATCGCGACTTTGCCGAGGATCGACTCGAGATCGCGCTTCTCGTTTTCGTCCTTCGATGCGGCGATGCGTGCTTCGATCTGCTTGTCGGCCTGCGTGTCGATGCGGCTGACGAAGAAGCTGGCCACCGATCCGATGTCGCCGATCGGCAGGTTCTTCTCCGCGCGGCGTTCGAGACCGCGGAGATACGCCTCCATGACTTTCTGGTAGACGTCGTTCGAGAAAATCAGAGTGATGTTGACGTTGAGACCGGCGGCGATCGACTCCTCGATCGCCGGGATGCCTTCCGGCGTCGCCGGAATCTTGATCATCACATTCGGGCGCCCAAGGATCTTGAAGAGACGCTGTGCCTCGGCGATCGTGCCTTTCGTGTCCCGCGCAAGAGTGGGACTGACTTCGATGCTGACGAAGCCGTCGCCGCCCTTCGTCTTTTTGTAGACGGGAAGGAACGTGTCCGCGGCCTTGCTGATGTCTTCGATCACGAGCGCGTCGTAGATCTCGTCGCGCGATTTGTTCTGCGACGCCAGCTGGCGAAGCTGGCCGTCGTAGTCCTCGCTGCCGCCGATGGCTTTCTCGAAGATCGTGGGGTTCGATGTCAGGCCGCGCAGATCGTCTTCCGCGATCATCTTCTGCAGCTTGCCGGTGGTGATGAGCTTGCGCTCCATCTGATCGAACCAGACGCTCTGGCCTGTCTTCGCGAGTTCTGCGAGTGGATTTGACATGGGGGGACCTCCGTTCATTTGGGGTTCGTAAGTCTATCGCTACTGTTCGACGCCGGCGCGCCGGATCGCGTTTGCGGCGATGCGTCCGATGTAGACGATGACGAGCACAGCACCAACAGCGGTCACGATCAGTCCGACGTGATGTCCGTGCCCGCGAATCGCCTCGATACCGACGACGCCCGCCCACGTAAACGCGAGCGTTCCGGGGATGATGCCGAAGAACGTCGTCAGCAGATACGGCACAAATTTCACTCCGGTCAGGCCGAGCGCGTAGTTCGTCCACGTGAACGGCGGAAAACCAGAGAGACGCATCAACAACATGATCTTCGTTCCTTCGTTCGCGATGGCGCGATCGACGGCGGCCATCTTCGGATTGGACGCAACGCGCCGCTCGACGTGACGCCGGAACACGGTGCGCCCGAGAAAGAATGCGGCGCACGCGCCCGCGGTCGCGCCGGCAAGGACGATGAGGCTGCCTCGCACGAAGCCGAAGATCGCGCCTGCGGCGATCGTCAGCGTGAGCGCGGGAACGAGACCGATGCAGCAGACGATGTACGCGAGCACGTACAAGACGTAGCCCATGCTGCCTGCAGCGCGAACATATTCGATGAAGTGTTGAAGCATCTGGAGTGCCGTGGCCCGCCGCTCTGAGAGCGGTGCCGTGGGCACCGCACTCCAGATTACTTGAACGGCATCGTGATCAGCTTCTTCGCCGACTTGAACGCGACGAACACGGCCGCGATGCCGCCGAGGATCGTGCCGAGGATGAGTCCGATGATGCCGCCCACGGCGAGCTTGCCTTTACCGCCGCGGCTCTTCGCCGCCGCGGGAGCCGGAACGAGTTTCGGCTTCGGCGGCTCCTCCACGCGTTTCTTCGCTTTCGATCGATCGCCCGTCATCGATCCATGTGTCCGCGCGTAGACCTGCGTGAACTCCGCGCCGAAGAACAGAATCTGCGCGGACCAGTACACCCAGACCAGGATGATGACGAGCGAGCCGGCCGCGCCGTACGCGGATCCGACCGCCGCCTTGCCGATGTACATGCCCAATCCGAATTTTCCGAGGACGAAGAGGAAAGAGGTGAAGGCCGCGCCGAGCCAGACGTCCTTCCAGGCCACGCGAACGTGCGGAAGATAGCGGAACGTCAACGCGAACAACACGGTCACGAGTCCGAAGGAGACGATGATCTGCACGATCTGCAACACCGCTTGGCCACCCGGAATATGCGGACCGATGGACTTGCCCATCGCGGAAATGACGGTATCGATGACGAGCGTGACGAGCAGCAGGAACCCGATGCCGAACACCATCGCCATCGACAGGAAACGATCCTTGATCAGGCCCATGAAGCCGGCCGTCTTCGGCCTCTCGACATTCCAGATCGTGTCGAGCGCTTCCTGCAGCTGACCGAATACGCCGGCCGCGCCGAATAGCAACGTGATGACGCCGATGATCGTCGCCAGTGTGCCGCTCTTCGGCTTCGACGCCGCGAGGATCATCTCGTTGACGGCTTTCGCGGTGCTCGGACCGAGTGTGCCGGCGAGCTGCTGCTCGATCGCTCCCTGCGCGGCCTTGTGTCCGAACGCCAGACCCGCGATCGCGACGGCGATGAGAAGCAGCGGAGCGATCGAGAAGACGGTGTAGTACGCGAGTGCGGCGCCGAGACGCTGCGCTTTGTCGTCGCCGAATTCTTTCCAGGTCTGCTTGAAGAGATCGAGGTAACGCTTCACGCATTACGTCGAGAGCAAGTGATGTTCCTACCGCGATTCCATCCACGCAACGCAGCGCACGAGTTCCCGATGCATTCGCTCGGGCGTCAGCTGAATCGGACGCCCGTGACCGGGGAGCACCCACTCGAATCGATACTCGAGGAGCCGCTTCATCGACTTGATCTGTTCACTCCACGAATACCAGCACGCTCCCCGAAATGCGATGAGCATCTCGTCGTCCGGATCCCATGCGAGGTGATCGCCCGTGAAAAGGAATTTGTCGCGATAGAGAAATACCGAGTGACCTTTCGTGTGGCCGGGCGTCGGGATCATCAGCAGATCGGCGTCGAGTCGAATCGGATCTTCGCCGGCGGGTTTGTATTCGATCGACGCGGTGCGCGAGCGAACGTCATCACGATGCATGACGCGCTCGCATCCGAAGCGCTCGTGGAACTTCTCGTGGTCGGCGACATCGTCCTGATGCGTCAGGAGCATCCGGCGGACACCGCCCATCGCGTCGATGCGTTTCACGAGCGGACCGGCGAAGCGCGGCGAGTCGATCAGGATGTTGCCGCTTTCGCGCTGAATGAGATAGCTGAACGCGCCGAACGACGACTCCGATGTGAAGCCGCAGCGGTAGACGTCGTCGTCGATCCGCTCCGGATAAGAAGCGAGCGCCAACTTCATGTCGTGCTTCGCCACCGATCCGATGGACGACGTCGGACATGCGATCAGCGCTTTTTGCGCCGCAAGCAGTTCCTCGCCATTCGCAGGCTGATGCTGAACCGCGGAGGAATTGCCGATGTCGCGAAACACGGCCGGGGCGATCTGACGGCAGGCATCACAGTCGATGCAGGTGGAGTCGACGAAAAAATCTCCGGGAGCATTTTCGGCGAGGCGCAGCGCGGGATCGGCCACGAACGCGGTCAACGCTCACGTGACGATTTTCATTCTGAACGTTTTGGACGATTGTTTGCATGGAGGCCAATCATGTCAGATTCTCCCTCGCTCATGCCCGCACACCTGCGTGAACGCCACCATCTCTGGACGAGCGCGGATGCCGCGCGCGCGTTCCGCGTCGGCGTGTCGAGCATCAAACGATGGACCGACGAAGGCGAGCTCGAGTCGGTGCGCACTCCCGGCGGTCACCGGCGCTACACCCCGGTCTCACTCCACAAGTTCGCGAGCATCCGCGGATTGCAAACGGACCTGTTGCCGCCGCTGCCACCGGTCGCGCCGAAACTGCCACTCCCGGCGGACATCACGTTGTACAAGGCCCTCGCGCAAGGCGATTCCGGCGCGGTACGCGCGCTGATCACTCCTCCGGCCGACTCGCTCGCGAAGCGCGCGGCGTTTCTCGATCGCGTCGTCGGCGACGCCCTCCGCGAAATCGGCTACCGCTGGGAACGCGGCGACCTCGGCATCGACCAGGAGCATCGCGCCTCGAACATGGTCATCGATTCCGTCGATCGCCTGCGGCCGCGCATCGATCCAGCCGGCAAGCTCGTGCTCCTCGCGTGTCCGCCGGACGAATGGCATGAGCTGCCGCTGCGTCTCGTTCGCCTGGTCTTCGAGTGGAGCGGCTGGCGCACCGAGTTCCTCGGAGCCGCTTTGCCGTGGACAGCCGCGCGCGCAGCAGTGGAGCGCGTGCGGCCCACGGTGATCGGCTTCTCGTCGCGCAGCGGCGACGCGTTTCAGGAACCAGAGTTCGATCGCTTCGTCGAATTCTGCAAGGCCAAAGGGACAAAGATCATCGTCGGCGGCGAATGGGCGCGTGGCGGAAGCGGAGCGGGCGACGGCTACCTCCGCTTCAGGACGCTACGGGGATTCGAGCGCTGGCTCCGCACGCAGTGATGTCGCGATAGAAATCATTAGGAATGTTGTCGCCCGCTGATTTGTCAGAGAATCCGCCTATGTTCGACAACCTGCAGGACAAGATGGACCGGGTCTTCAAGACCCTGCGCGGTGAAGCCAGCCTCAACGACTGGCACATCGACAACGCGCTCAAGGAAATCCGGATCGCGCTCCTCGAAGCCGACGTGAACTTCAAAGTCGTCAAGGAGTTCACCAACCGCGTTCGTGAGAAGGCGGTTGGCGAAGATGTGTTGACGGCGTTCTCGCCGGCGCAGCAGGTCACGAAAATCGTCCGCGACGAACTGCAGGCTCTCCTCGGACAGAGCGAAGTCGGCCTCGCGCTCGTTGGAAGTCCGGCCGTGATCATGATGGTCGGCCTCCAGGGTTCCGGTAAGACGACGACGTCCGGCAAGCTCGCGCTGCATCTGAAAAATCGCGGACGGCGTCCGCTCCTCGTCCCCGCCGACGTCTATCGTCCGGCCGCCATCGAGCAGTTGCGCATCGTCGCGAAGAACGTCGGCGTCCCGTTCTACGAGATCGGCGAGCTTCGCGATCCGGTGAAGATCGCGCATAACGCGCTGCAGGAAGCGAAGACGCTGCTGCACGACACGGTCATTCTCGACACGGCCGGCCGCCTGCACATCGACGAAGAGCTCATGCAGGAGCTGGCCACGATCAAGAACGACGTCCGGCCGAGCGAGATCCTGTTCGTGGCCGACGCCATGACCGGCCAGGACGCGGTGAAGTCGGCGAAGGAATTCGACGACAAGCTCGGCGTCACCGGCATCGTGCTCACGAAACTCGACGGCGACGCGCGCGGCGGCGCGGCGCTGTCGATCAAGTCGGTCGTCAACCGCCCGATCAAGCTCGTCGGCGTCGGCGAAAAATACGCCGACCTCGACGTCTTCCATCCCGACCGCATGGCCCAGCGCATCCTCGGCATGGGCGATGTGCTGTCCCTGATCGAAAAGGTCGAGACCGAGATCGACCGCAAGGAAGCGGAGCGGCTCGCCCATCGCGTCGCGAAAGACAAATTCACGCTCGAGGACCTGCGGTCGCAGCTGCAGCAGGTCAAGAAGATGGGACCGATGTCGCAGATCGTGAACATGCTGCCCGGCGTCGCCGGCAAGGTGAAGGACGAGGACATCGACGAGAACGCGATCGTGCGCATGCAGGCGATCCTCGACTCGATGACGGCGAAGGAGCGCGAGTATCCGCAGATCATCAACGGTCAGCGCAAGAAGCGGATCGCCAAGGGCTCCGGCACCTCGGTGCAGGAGATCAACCGCCTGCTCAAGCAGTACCTGCAGATGAAGAAGATGATGAAGACGTTCTCGAAAGGCCTGGGAGCGAGGCGTTTCGGAAAGATGATGAAGGGGTTACCTCCGGAGTTTTTACAGTAGTGTCATCCTGAGCCGCGAAGACGGCGAGGGATCTGGGCGGTGGAGCCGCCACCCAGATCCCTCGCGCTCTTCGGCGCTCAGGATGACTTCGGAATTACCGCCATACCCTTGCTGTTCGCGGCACCGTCAGTTAGCATACCCAGCCTTTTCAAGGAGTTCGAATGCTCAAGATTCGTTTGCGCCGCGGCGGCGCCACTCACGCTCCGTTCTACCGGATCGTCGTTTCCGACTCGCTCAAGACGCCCAGCGCGGCTGTGGTGGAGCAGATCGGTCATTACGACCCGAAGCGGAACCCTGCGGACGTGAAGATCGACCGCACGCGCGTCGACTACTGGGTCAGCAAGGGCGCTCAGCTCTCGCCGACCGTGAAATCGATCATGAAGAAACAACCGAAAGCGTGAAACCGCTCGTCGAGTTCCTGGCCAAATCGCTCGTTGATACACCCGACGAAGTGAGCGTGCACGCGATGGAACGGGGCGACGCCACCGTGCTGGAGCTCGAAGTCGCCCAGCCGGACCTCGGAAAAATCATCGGCCGGCAGGGCCGTACGGCGCGCGCGATCCGCACGCTGCTGTCGGCGGCGGGGCAGAAGCAGCACCGCCGCTACATCCTCGACATCCTCGACTAATCTGGAGTGCGGTGCCCATGGCACCGCTCTGGATGGTCAAGAGCGGCGGCATGGCCGCCGCACTCCAGATGCGCATCGCAATCGGCATCATTCGCAAGGCACACGGCATCCACGGCGAAGCCAGTGTCGAACCGTGGACCGACTCACCGGAGCGATTCAAAGAGGTGCGAGAAGTGACGCTGGTTTCGCCAGATGAATCGCAAACACGGCCAATTCAAATCGAAACGTCGCGCTCGCATCTCGGCCGCGCGCTCGTGAAGTTCGCCGGAATCGATTCGCCCGAGGATTTGCGCGAGTTGCGGGGCTGGACGATCGAGATTCCGCGGACCGACGCCCGCAAGCTCGACCCCGACGAATACTTCCTCCACGACCTCGTCGGGCTGACGCTCGTCGATCGCGACGGCAAACAATACGGAGAGGTGAAGGACGCGTACGAGGGCGGCGGGGGCGTGCTGCTCACCGTCGCCGGGCCGAAGGGCGAGTTCGACGTGCCGTTCGCCGCTGCGATCTGCACCGTGGTCGATCTGGCCGGAAAGACAATCGTCGTCGACCTGCCGAAAGGCATCGATGACCTCACGAATGTTGAGGATTGATTTCGTCACGATTTTCCCGCGGATGTTCGACGCGTTCCTCGCCGAAGGCGTCATCGCCCGCGGCGTGAAGCAGCGACTGCTCGACGTGCGTGTTCACGATCTCCGCGAGTTCGCGACCGACAAACACCGCTCAACCGACGACGAGGCATACGGCGGAGGGCCGGGCATGGTGATGCTGGCCGAGCCGATACTTCGATGCGTCGAAAAACTGAAGTTCGAAGTTCGAAGTTCGAATGAAGAATTACGAATAAAAGCCGAAGGCCATTCTTCATTCGAAATTCGAACTTCGAACTTCGAACTTCAGCCTCTCGTGGTCATGACGACACCGCAGGGTCGCAAGTTCACGCAAGCCGTTGCCAAGGAGCTCGCGCTCAAACAGCACGTGATTATCCTTTGCGGTCGCTACGAAGGTTTCGACGAGCGGATTCGCGAGACGCTGAAGCCGGACGAGATCTCGGTCGGCGACTTCGTCGTTTCCGGTGGCGAATTACCGGCGATGCTGATCGCCGACGCGACCGGTCGCATGATCGAAGGCGTCGTCGGCAACAGCGGCTCGGTCGAGGAAGACTCGTTCTTCAGCGGTCTCCTCGACTACCCGCACTACACGCGTCCGGAGGAGATTCGCGGACTCCGTGTTCCCGACGTTCTGCTGTCGGGTCACCACGAGAAGATCCGGCGCTGGAGGCGCGAGCAGGCGCTGCGGCGGACGCTGCAGTTGCGGCCGGACCTGCTCGAGAACGCCGACCTCGACGACGAGGCGAGGGAGATTCTGCGTACAATCGAGAATGAAACCGCCTGAAGCGTGGTTCTACGGCGCGGTTCAGGTTAGAATTGCCAGCTTTTTCAAGAATTAAACGGGGTATTCGAATGGCTCAGGACATCATGAAACTGGTCGAGTCGCGCGAGACGCGCACCGACCTGCCCAATTTCGCTCCCGGCGACACGATCAAGGTCCATGTGAAGGTCAAGGAAGGCGACAAAGAGCGCATCCAGATCTTCCAGGGCATAGTGATCTCGCGCAAGGGCGGCGGCACGCGCCAGATGTTCACGGTGCGCAAGGTCTCCGGCGGAATCGGTGTGGAACGTATGTTCCCGCTCTACTCACCTTCGATTGATCGTATCGAGGTCGAACGCCATGGCCGGGTCCGTCGCGCAAAGCTCTACTACCTCCGGGACCTCCGCGGTAAAGCAGCGCGCATCGAAGAGAAGCGCAAGAGCTAACGCCCCGGAAAAAGTCCTCAACTCACTCTTCGCGGAGTTGGCGAGGGTCGCCGAGATGTCGGTGATCGAGCGCCGGCTTCGCGATTCTGGTTTTCGCGCGATCGCCGGCACGGACGAGGTCGGCCGAGGGTGTCTGGCCGGGCCGGTCGTCGCGGCCTGCGTCATACTCGACTGCGATCCGACTCTCTTCGGCGTCAAAGACTCGAAGATGATCCTCGATAGCAACAACCGGGTCTCGGTGTGCCGCGTGATCCTGCGATGCGCGCGAGCGGTCGCCATCGGCGTCGTCGAGCCGTCGACGATCGATCGCATCAACATCCTTCAGGCAAGCAAGCTGGCCATGCTCGAAGCGGTCGGGGATCTGGCCGTCCGTCCCGATGTTCTCCTTCTCGACGCGGTCACGATCGAAGCGCTGGAGATGCCGCAGATCCCGATCATTGAGGGCGATAAACGCAGTATGTCCATCGCTGCGGCATCGATCGTAGCCAAGGTCTATCGCGATCTGCTGATGGAGTCGTATGATGCGCTTTACCCGGTCTACGATTTCAAACACAATCGGGGATACGCCACTGAAGGGCACCAGGCCGCACTGAGAGTGTACGGGCCAAGTCCTGTGCACCGCATGTCGTTCGAAGGGGTGGAGGAGCCGATGATGCTGTTCGGCTCGGTCGAGAAAGATGGCGATTCAGCGCGATAAAGTCATCGCCAACGCGGAGAAGCTCGTCGCCAAGGGCAAGATCGAGCCGGCGATCAAGGAATACGAGCGCCTTCTCGACGACAACCCGAACGACGTCAATACGCTCAATCGCATCGGCGACCTATGGGTGCGCATCAACCGCACCGACGAGGCGGTGAAAACATTCGGCCGCATCGCCGACCACTACGCGCGCGACGGCTTCTTCCTCAAAGCCATCGCCATCTACAAAAAGATCAACAAGCTCGACCCGTCGAAGCTCGAGATCTACGGAAAACTCGCCGACCTCTACGCAAAACAGGGTCTGGCGATGGAAGCGAAGAGCCAGTACCAGGTCCTCGCCGACTACTACCTGAAACACGGCGACCCCACCAACGCCCTCGGCATCTATCGCAAGATCTCCGAGCTCGACCCGCAGTCGATCAACGTCCACGTCAAGCTCGCCGATCTGCATTCGCAGACCGGTCAGACCGGCGAGGCGCTGAAGGAGTACGACCGCGTCGGCCGGATGCTGCTCAAACGCGGCATGCTCGAAGAGGCCGTGCAGGTCTTCAAGAAGGCGCTGAAGATCGACGCGAAGAACATCGACCTCGTCGAGTCGCTCGTCAACGCGCTCATCGACGCGAAGGACTACAGCAACGCGGTCTCGATCGTCGAACATGCCCTCGAAGCGAACCACGATCACCCACGCCTTCTCGCATTGTGGGGCAAGATCCTCCTCGGCAAGGGCGACATCGCATCCGCGCGGAATGCGCTGGAGAAGGGACTCCGCGCCGACCCGAACGAGCCGTCGATCCGCGAGACGCTCGCCGAGCTCTATCTCAAGCAGAACGATCCGAACAAAGCGCTCGAGATGGTCATCCCCCTCGTCGAGAAGTCCCTGAGCCGCGGCGAACGCGGTCAGGCAGTGGAGATGCTCAATAAGGTGTTGCGCGTCGATCAGCGCCACACGCCGACGCTCGAGCGACTGGTCGCCGTCTACACGCGCCTCAACGAGGAGACGAACATCCTCTCGTCGATGAACCTGCTCGCCGAGGCCCATATCGCGCGCGGGCAGTTCGCGCCGGCGTCGGAAGTTCTGCAGCGGCTCATCGATCGCGAGCCACAGAACGCCCAGCACCGGACCAAGTTGCAGTTCGTCAAGTCGCAGATGTCGCCCGGCGAGAGGACCGCGCCGCCGATCCGTCCGAAAACCGTGCACGACGCGCCTGTGCCGGCCATGGAGATCGAGGAGCCGGCTCCATCATTCGACATCGCCGAAGAAGCGCCGGCGATCTCGCTGGACGACTCAGGGCCACCGATCGAGCTCGACTTCTCCGTCGACGTCGATGCCGAGAGTCCGACAGCCATTTCGCCCGCAGCGGAATTGACGGCGATGGAAGCAGAGTCGAGCGACGACCTCGACTTCATCACCGAGCATCTGACCGAAGCGGAAGTGTTCGCGAAGTACGGCCTCGCGGAAAAGGCAATCGAGCACCTGCGCGCGGTCATCGATCGCGTCCCGAAGCATTTGCCAGCATACGACCGTCTTTTCCGGGTGCTGCTCGATGAGGGTGACGTCGAGGGCGCGCGGACGACGGCGACGCAGTACCTGACGCTGCTCGAGGAGAGCGGAGACGAAGAGACGATCGGAATCGTCAACAACGAGTTCCTGTCGCGCGGCCACACGCTGAAGCCGGCCGCCGCCAGGCCTGCACCGGCCGCGAAACCGGCACCGGCCGCGAAACCAGCCGCCAAGCCCGCGCCCCCGCCACCAGAGCCTGAACCTGAGCTCGTCGCTGATCTTGAAGAGTCTGAGGAAATGAGCTTCGATCTCGGCGGCGGAGCGGCCGAGACGAAGTTCGAGATCGAAGCGACCGAGCCGGAACCGGTGGCCGAGAAGCAGGAGTTGTCGTTCGGCGATTCGCCGGAAATCAGCCTCGGTACGGAAGAGCCGTTCTTCGGAGTCGAAGCCGTCGCCGAAGAAGCGGTGGCCCAGGCGCCGACCGCGGACGAGATCGCCGAGGTCGACTTCTTCATCGAGCAGGAACTCTTCGATGAGGCCCGCGAAAAAGCCGACGCACTGATGGCGCGCTTCCCCGACAACATGGATGTGGCGTCACGAATCGAACGAATCGAAGAGGGCGCGGCAGCGGCGGCAGCACCCCCGCCACCACCCCCGCCCCCGCCACCCAAACCGGTGGCGAAGGCTGCGCCGCCTGCACCGAAGGCCGCCGCCCCGCCGCCGCCCAAACCAGCGCCGCCCAAACCAGCGCCGCCACCACCGGCGAAGCCGAAGATGCCGTCGCTGTCGCAGCCGAGACCGCCCGCCCTGTCACGCGAGGAGATCGACAGCGAGCTGCTGTCGGCGATCCCGGATGATGAAGACTTCGGCGGAACGATGACGCCTGCTCCCGCACCGCCGCCCCCCGCGGCCGCGCCCAAGCCGGTGCCGCAATTTGCCGCGGCACCCGCGCAGGAAGAGAACCTCTTCGCCGATGAGGACGACTTCTTCGATCTCGCCGCCGAGCTCGAGTCCGAGCTTCAGGAGGGCGATGAAGTCATCTCGCTTTCAGAAGAAGAGCAGTCGCTCGAAGAGATCTTCAAGGAATTCAAGAAGGGCGTCGAACAGCAGCTCGACGCCGAGGACTACGACACCCACTACAACCTTGGTATCGCGTACAAGGAAATGGGCCTGATCGACGAAGCGATCGGCGAGTTCCAGCTGGCGTCGAAAGATCCCAAGCGCGCCGTCGAGTGCGCGTCGATGCTCGGGCTCTGCTTCCTCGAGAAGGGTATGCCCCAGCTCGCGATCAAGTGGTACCGCAAAGGCCTGGAGATGCCCGAGATCAGAGAGGAAGAGCACATCGGCCTTCTCTACGACCTCGGCAGCGCGTACGTGGAGGTCGGCGACACCGACAACGCCCAGAAAGCGTTCATGGAGGTGTATTCGCTGAACTCCAACTACCGCGACATCGTCAGCCGGATCAAACAGGTCGAGGACGCGAAACGCTGAAATCAGATCGCGGATCGCAGTGACCCCGTTGATTCTCCTGCGATCTGCGATCCGCGATCCGCGATCTTGTTGTAATCTTCTCTCGGGGATGAACCGCACAATCGAGGGCGTGCTCCGATTCGTCAATCTGACGACATCCGGATTGCTGGCCGGCTCGCTCGGCTTCGGTGAAGCTGCGCTCGTTCCCGGATGGCACCACGAACTGCCGCGCGAGAAAGCGGAGCCCATCGATACGCTGAGGCGCACGTACTACTTCAACGCCATCGGACCGGTCGCGCTCGGAAGCGCGGTGACGCTGGCGATCGCGTCGCGCAACGTGAGTCCCGTCCGGCGAATGCTCGATGCCGCGAACGCGGTCGGCCTCGCCGGTGTGCTCGCTGCGACGGTGATGGTCACGGTTCCGATCAACAAGGAACTGGAGAACGAAGCGCCGCGCGATTACCCGAGCGATCGTTCGCACTCGCTCGTGAAGAACTGGAGCCGCGCGCACGCGGTGCGCACGACGCTCGGCATCGGCGCGTTCGTGTGCGCCGTCGCGAGCAATCTCGCTAACGCTCGTCGTCGCGAGTGAAGTGATCCCAGCCGCGTGCCTCGAGCGGCTGTCCATTCAACAACACACCCTTTCCGGCGGTGATCCGTCCGATCGCGTATACCGGTCGCTTCACTCGCGTGCTGAGCTCGGATTCGCGCAGCGATGACGTGAAGAGCAGCGCGTATTCTTCGCCGCCGTGCAGCACAAGCTCCTGCGCGCTGAGGCCGGACTCGAGAAGTCCCGGAAAGATGGGGATGCGCTCGCGTTCGATTTCCGCGCCGCAATGTGACGCGTCGCAAAGATGGTGAAGGTCTGTCGAAAGGCCGTCGGAGATATCGATGCACGCAGTGACTTCGGGAATCTTCGCGAGCGCGAGACCGAGATCGATCTCCGGCTCGGGATCGACGTGACGCGTGATCGCGGATTGCGCGAACTCGCGTTGCAGGAACGTCTGGCTCGTTGCCCGAGACGGCGGGCTGAAGCCCGCCTCCACACTGAAGCCCTGCTGAAGAAGCGCGAGGCCCGCTGCGGAGCCGCCGATCGGCCGGCTCACGTAGATGCGATCGCCAACTTTCGCTCCGCTGCGAAGAAGCGCACGGGTCTCCATGACGCCGACCATCGCCACGGAAATCACGAGTTTGTCGGACCGCGAGAAATCGCCGCCGACGATTTCGACACGCCACTGCTTCGCAGCTTCGCTCATCGCAACGAGAAGGTCGTCGACGTGCTCGCGCGCCCAGTCCGGCAGACCGATCGCCACGACTGCGTGCGCGGGCCGCGCACCCATCGCGGCAATATCCGACAGATTCACCGCCAGACTCTTGCGCCCGATGAACCGGAGCGGAATCGCGCGCGTGAAGTCGACGTCCTCGACGAGCATGTCGGTCGTGATCACCTGATCGCCAACGACCGCGGCGTCGTCGCCGATGCGCTCCGAAAACAGCTCACGAACGCGCGCGACGAGCTCCTGCTCGTTCATGGCTTGTGCACCGGAACAACCGGCACGAGCGGCCGCTCGAATTTTTCGCCCGGATACGTCACCGCTTCGAGAAACAACCCCGAGGGTGGCGCGGTCGGCTGGAACGCGTCGGCATCGGCGTGCAGCATCTTTGACAAAGTATCGGGAGCAATCGTTCCTCTGCCGACTTCGGCGAGGAACGCGACGAGCTTGCGCACCATCTTCCACAGGAAGTGCGATGCCGCGATGCGGAGCAGGATCAATTCCTCGTCCACCGCGATCTCGAAAGACTCGACGACGACGATCCGCGACTCATCGGCGGCCAGACGCTTGTCAGTGAAGGCCGTGAAGTCATGGCGTCCCGCGATCGCTGCGGCGGCGAGAGTCATTGACGGGACGTCGAGCCGATCCTTGATCCACCAGACAAACGACTTCGCGAACGCCGTTCGGCGCGTGGCGATCTGGTAGAGATAGACGCGCGACACCGCGTCGTGACGCGCGTGAAAGTTGTCGCGTGCGCGCGTCGCGTCGAGAATGTGAATGTCGTGCGGCAGCAGATCGTTGAGCTTGCGCACGATCTGAATCGGATCGACGGCCTTGCGGATTCGAAAATGTGCGACCTGACCTGATGCGTGCACGCCGGCGTCCGTTCGCCCGGCGCCGCCGAGGTCGACTTCGCCGAAGACGCTGTGGGCGGCCTTGCTCAGGTGGCCCTGGATCGTCTTCTGCGTGTTACCCTGCGCCTGCCATCCTGAGTAACGAGTTCCCTCGTACTCGATCGTCAACTTGTAAGTCGGCATGCGCCCCGCGTCAATTCAAGTCCTCGGAGATCTGCTCGTCGCCGTCTGGGACGATGGCCACGAATCATACTATCCACTCGAAGCGCTGCGGCGTGCGTGCCCATGCGCGTCGTGCTCAGGCGAGCCCGATCTGTTCGGGCGGATGTACGCGGGGCCGACGCCCGTGTATCGGCCTGAGTCGTTTCAGCTTCGCGGGATCGAGCGCGTCGGCAACTACGCGGTGCAGCCGTCGTGGTCCGACGGACACGATTACGGCATCTGGCCGTACGAGAAGTTGCGCGCGATGTGTCCTTGCAACGAGTGCAAGCTGTCATCCTGAGCGGCTACGCGCCCGTGATGAACGGGTCGTGCACGTGATCGAGCATCGCCAGCGTCTCACTCACGCGTTCCCGCGCACAACCGTCGCCCGTGAGGACGCTCTTGTCGGTAAGCGCGATCGCAATCGACTCCTGGTCTTCTTCGTGGCGTCTGTAGTGCACGACAACATCGCGTTGAAAACGGCGAAACATCGAGTCGCTGAGGTCTTCGACCTGATGAATCATCTGCTGCAGGTCATTGCGCGTCATACGGAGAAACGATATCGCCAGTTGCGTGCCATCACGGTGTGATGAGCGTCCCACCTGTGCCCGCGATCGCCTCGCGAATGTGATCCACGTCACTAATCAGCACGTTCTGTCCGGACGATCTGACAAACTGAATCGCCGCCTCGATCTTCGGCCCCATCGATCCGGGCGGAAACTGTCCGGCGGCGAGATGTTTCTCCGCCTCCGCGATCGTCATTCGATCGACCTGGTGCTGCGTCGGTTTGCCGAAGTCGATCGACACCTGCGCCACATTCGTCAGAATCAGAAAGAGGTCCGCCGACAACTCTGCAGCCAGCAATGAGGCTGCGAAGTCCTTGTCGATGACGGCCTCGATGCCTCGCCACTGACCATCTCGGCCGCGCACGACAGGTATGCCCCCACCGCCGGCCGCGATCACAACGGCCGCCGTATCGAGCATGTGCGCGATCGTCTTCACGTTCAGAATGTGCAGCGGGCGCGGCGACGGAACGACGTGCCGCCATCCCCGTCCCGAATCCTCACGCATCGTCCAACCGAGATCGCGCTCGAGCGCTTCGGCGCGGTACCGCGTGAAGAACGGACCGATCGGTTTCGTCGGACGCTTGAACGCGATGTCATTTGGATCGACATGCACTTCGGTGAGGATCGTCGCCACGTCGCCGGCGACTCCAATGCTCTCCAGTCGATTGCGAATGGCCTGCTGCAGCATGAAACCGATCGAGCCCTCGGTCTGCGCGACCGCGACATCAATCGATTGCGGCGGGATCTTCGTCGACGCTTCCTCAGCCTGGACGAGGATGTTGCCGACCTGCGGCCCGTTTCCGTGGACGACGACGAGCTTGTAGTCGCTGCGAACGATCTCGGCGAGCCAGCGCGCCGCCTGTCGCGCTCTCGCGATCTGCTCCTCCTGCGTCCCACGATCTTCCGGACGCAGAAGCGCGTTGCCGCCAAAGGCGACGATCGCCAGCTTGCGCTTCGGTTCACGCCTCGAAGTGCTCAATCAGAGATCCTCACGTTCCAGCGGCATGGTCATGCAACGCGGGCCGCCGCGCGCGCGAGAGAGCTCGTGTCCCGGGATCTGCAGCGCGTACTTCTTGTCCGTCCACGTCTCCATTTCCACGCGGCCGAGGAGAAGGTCATCCTCGTAGATGATGTGATAGCCGTGCGACGCAAGCTCCTCGGCTGTCCGGACGTTGCGCTCGTACATGAGAATGATGCCCGGTGCGAGCGCGAACGCGTTCGCGCCGTCGGTCCATTGCTCGCGCTGCTGATCGACAGCCCGCTTACCGCCGCAGTAAATCGGATCGAGGTCGAAGCGGAGCTTCTTCAGCGCCGCCAGCACCGACTTCTGCGCTGAATATTCGATGTGCCGTTTCGTCAGATCGGCCTTGATGACTTTCGCCGCCTGACTGCCGCCCGGAAGTATCACGGGCGGATAGATCAGGCATTCGTTGCGGCTTGTGAACGTGAAGACTGTGTCGAGATGCATGAACGACCGTTGCTTCGGCAGCTCAACGATCAACACGGTGCGCACGCCTGACTCCGATTCCTGCAGCGCCTGCAGCAGGGTCTTGATGCCGGCGTTGTTCGTCCGCTCCGTCAGACCGATGAGCAGCACGTCGCGGCGGGCGACGAGGATGTCGCCGCCTTCGAGAGTCGGAGCGTTTCGCTTCTTCGGCGCGGTCTCCGTGAAATCGACCCAGAAAGGATCCTGCCCGCGAAATCGCTTGTGATGCTCGAACACGTACTTCGACAGCAGCGATTCGCGGCGCCGGGCCTGCGTGGCCATCGACGAGATGACGACGCCGCTGCCGATCACGACCTGCGGATCTCGCATGAAGAAGAGATTCGGGACAGGATCGATATCGAACTTCGGCAGGTCGCCGGATTCCGC
>DASVHS010000223.1:0-3170 GCA_036382495.1 Thermoanaerobaculia bacterium
AGGGATCATTCATTCCGATTTCGCCCCCTTGACGAATGCTGTTTGTAAATATACGTTTATTTACAAATGGGCCGGCCGCCACGCATCCACCGGGACCAGATCCTTCAGGCAGCGCGCAAGGTCTTCTCTCAAAAGGGCTTCGCGTCCGCCACGCTCGCGGATATCGCTGCTGATCTGCGCGTGACGGCTGCGGCCGTCCTCCGCCACTTCGACTCCAAACAGGCCCTCTTCGATGCCGCGATGCACAGCGACTTTCAGCTGCCCGCGTGCGTCAGCGACCTTCAGCATGTCGATGCCGCGGCGGATCCGCGCGTCATCCTCCGGCGTGTCGCGGAAGAGTGGGTGCCGTTCGCCAGGACGACGATCGCTCAGCACCTCGTGCTCAGCATGCACGAGCAGACGAACCCCACGCTGGTCGTCCCGTTCGACCCTCGCAACGATGACAGCCCGCCTCGCCGCGGGCTGAAGATCGTGGCTGGTTACTTCCGTCGCGCTCATGAAGCCGGCGTCATCCGAATCGAGGACCCGCGCGCGGCCGCACTTCTCTTCATGGGATCGCTTCTGTCTTACGTCTTCCTTCATCAGGTGTTGAGAGCCGTCGAACCGCCGTACCCGCTCACCGACTACATCGACGCTCTGCTCGACGTCTGGACGCAGGGAGCGATCGTTCCAAAGAAACGTGGAGGTTCCATTGGTCGCAGCAAACAAGTCACGTCTCAAGCGAATCGTGATCATCGTGATCATCGTGATCGCAGCGATCGCGCTCCTGCTGTACATGAGACAGAGGAACCAGCCCAAGCCGCTCGTCCTGTCCGGAACTCTGGAAGCGCGAACCGTAAACGTCGGGTCCCTCGTCGGCGGGCGCGTCACCCGCGTCCTCGTCGATGAGGGATCGCACGTCGCGCCCGGTCAGGTGCTGGTGACTCTCGAGACCGAGACGCTCGACCACCAGATCGCCGAGCAACAGGCCGTGATCGAAGCTGCGCGCGCCGCTTACGCGAAAGCGCTTGCCGGACCGCGGCGGGACGAGATCGAGAAGGCGGCGGCGATCGCTGGCAACGACGAGCGAGACCGGCGTCGGTACGAAGTGCTCTACCACGACGGAATCGTGGCCCGGCTGGTTTATGACGATGCGGCGACGAAGGCAAAGGCCTCGGCTGAAGACCTGCAACTCCTGTTGAAGGGAACGCGCAAAGAAGACATCGAAGCGGCCCGCGCACAACTCGAGCAGCAACAGAAACAGCTCGCCGTCCTCATGAAGCAGCGGTCGGAAACCGACGTGAAGTCGACGGTCGCCGGCGTCGTGCAGTCGTTCGGACTGCGTCCCGGTGACATCGTTGCGCCCAACCAGACTGTCGCGGAGATTCTCGAATCGAGTCAGCTGTGGGTTCGCATCTATGTTCCGGAGACGATGCTCGGCCTGTTGCACGTCAACCAGAACGTGCGCGTGCGAGTCGACACTTATCCGAATCAATGGTTCGCGGGACACATCGGCACGATCGCAGCGCAGGGCGAATACACGCCGCGCAATGTTCAAACCCGCGCGCAACGAGCCGAGGAGGTGTTCGGTGTGAAGGTCATCGTCGATCCCGATCCGAAGCTTCATGCCGGCATGGCTGCCGAAGTCGACCTCGGCGTCACGGCGAAGGAAGGCCAGTGAGCGCGGAGATCGGCATCGACGTCCAGAACGTGTCGAAGGACTTCGGCACCGTTCGCGCGCTCGACCGCGTCACGCTGCAGGTGCCGCGCGGCGAGATCTTCGGCCTGCTCGGTCCAAATGGTTCCGGGAAGTCGACGCTCATCCGCATCCTGTGCGGCCTTCTCGCGCCGACCGAGGGTCATGCGATGGTCGATGGACTTGATGTGGACCGGGAAGGGGAGCTTGTGCGACAGCACATCGGTTATGTCTCGCAGGCGTTTTCGCTGTATCGCGATCTCACCGTCGACGAGAACCTCGATTTCTTCGGCTCCATCTATCGGTTGAAAGGCGCCGATCGACTGGAGCGCAAGAAGTGGGCGATCGACCTGACTCACATCGGGCCGTATCGCGACCGTCTGGCAGCCGATCTCTCCGGTGGTTGGAAACAACGTCTCGCGCTTGCAGCGGCACTGATGCATCGTCCGCGTGTGCTGTTTCTCGACGAGCCGACCGCGGGCATCGATCCGGTGGCGCGCCGCGAGCTGTGGGATCTGCTCTTCGGTCTGGCAGCGGAGGGAGTGACGATGTTCGTGACGACGCATTACATGGATGAGGCGGAACGCTGCGGCACGGTCGCGTATTTGTACCTCTCACGGCTGATCGTCAGCGGACATCCGAGCGAGCTCAAGAAACTCGAGGAAGTGACACCGCAAGGCACGAGACGCGTGCAGGCCGAGTGTCGCGAAGGAGTGGCCATGCTCATGAAATCGGCTCGCACACTTCCGTATGTTCGCGCCGCAACGATTTTCGGTACGGCGCTGCATCTGCTCATCGACGTAAAGATTTCGAATGAGCAGGTCAAACGCGATCTCGAGTCGTTCGGCATCAGCGAGGTGACGGTCACGGAGATTGCGCCGACGCTCGAGGACGTGTTCGTGCAACTCACCGAGACTCGCGGCAGGGAAGTCGAAGCGTCCCGCGCCGCAGCGCGAGGTCGATCATGAACGGGTTCTGGGCAATCTTCCGCAAGGAGCTCACGCAGATGATGCGCGACCGCACGACCCTTTTGTTCTCGATCGCGATCCCGACGCTCGAGCTGATCCTGTTCGGCGTCATCGATACGAACGCGAAGAACATCCCCACGATCGTGTTCGATCAGAGCCGTTCGCAGGAGAGCCGGCGTCTGCAGGAGCAATTCACCGCGACCTCCTATCTGCAGATCATCGCCGACGCGCATTCGCGTGCGGAACTCGAACACGCAATCGTCGCCGGCCAGGCCCAGGTTGCGATCGAGATTCCTCCTGACTACGCGCGGAACCTCGTCGCCGGACGCGATGCCTCGGTCATGGTTCTGATCGACGGCTCGGACTCGACCGTCGCCAACCAGGCCCTGGCCGCCGCGAACGGCGTCGTGCTGCAGAACGGCATCCTGCAACTGATGGAGACGACGGGCCGCAAACCGGCGATCGATGCGCGGCCGGTGATGCTGTTCAATCCCGACATGCGCAGCGCGAACCTGCTGATCCCCGGC
>DASVHS010000224.1:0-2999 GCA_036382495.1 Thermoanaerobaculia bacterium
GCCCGGCTACCATCAGACGTATGACTCGATTGATCTCTTCGCGACGCGACGCCTCACCAATCGATGGATGATGCGGGGCAGCTTCACGTTGCAGGATTGGAAGCAGCACGTGGGTGCTGACGCGGTCGTCGACCCGACGCCGTTGCGTTCAGGGTTCGGTTGCTCAAACTGCAACAACTCCGACGTGATCATCGGTGCCGGTACGGGGAGCGGAGCCAAAGGCGGCATCTACATCAATTCGAAGTGGGCCTACAACCTCACCGGCACGTATCAGATCCCGGTGATCGAGTCGAACTTCGGCGTGAACCTCAGCGGCCGTCAGGGATATCCGATCCCGTACGTGTTCCGCGTGACCGCCACTGGCAACAACGGTCAGAGTGCTTCCAACACGAAGTATCTCCTTGCTGAGGGCGACCCCACTCAGTTCCGGCATCCGAATATCACCGAGCTCGACCTCCGGCTCGCGAAAGACATTCGTGTGTACCGCGGCGGAGCACTGACGTTGTCCATCGATGCGTTCAACATTCTGGACAATCGCACCATTCTGCAGCGTGACGTGACTCGTTTGAATTCGAATAATTCGGGTTCTCCGTTCGCGACATCGAATCGCATCACCGAAATGCAGTCGCCGCGCGTGTTCCGCCTCGGCGCTCGCGTTTCGTTCTAGCTGTAAGAAATCGTAGCCTCCCGACCCGCTGGGGCATTCGCTCCAGCGGGTCTTTTTTGCGGAAGGGGATTCCAATGCGGAAATCAATCTCGCTCGTCGTGCTTTCTTCGATCATTGCCATTGCTGCGAGCGCGCAGGTGCGCGGTACAGGCCGGCTGCAGGGCAACGTCGTCGACAAAGCCAGCGGCAAGCCAGTCGCCGGCGCGACCGTGACGATCACGACACCAGGAAGCGGCACCAAGCCCATCGTCACAAAGACCGACGCGCGCGGACATTGGGCGGCCCTCGGCATGACGTCGGGTCAATGGAACATCGACGTCACCGCACCGGGATACGTGACGAGCCGCGGCAGCGCAAGCGTCAGCGAAGTGGCGAGCGCGCCGCCGATCAACCTCCAGCTCGAGCCGGAGGTGAAGCAGGAGGTCGCGCCCGCGGAAGTCGCGCCTGCCGGTCCAACAGTTCCGAAGGAAGCGATCGACGCCATCAAAGAAGGCCAGGAACTGCTTCGCATCAAAGCGGGGGACGTCATTCCAGGCACGACACACACGGTGACGGCCGATGAGGTGAAGGAAAACGCGAAGCGCGCCGTCGCCGATTTTGAAAAGGCGCTGCCGATGGTTCCGGACGACAAGCCGGAGCTCCGCGACGTGAAGAACCAGATTCTCGGCGTCCTGGCGCAGGCGTACTACAGGGCCGGCGACTTGAAGAATGCGATCGCCACACTCGAGAAGCTCGATACGACCGATCCGGCGACCGCTCCGATGGACGCTGCGCATACCACGCGCGACGTTCTGCTCGCCAATCTCTACCTCGAGAACGGTCAACTCGAGCAAGGCAGAACGCTCCTCGAGAAACTGCCGCCGACCGCGATCACCGATGCGACCGCCTACATCAACATCGGAATTCTCTTTCTCAACAAGAAGGATCCTGCGACGGCGATTGTCTACTTCAACAAGGCGATCGCCATGAATCCCAGGCAGGCGGAAAGCTACTACTATCGCGGCCTGACCGAGGTGCAGATGAACAAGCATGCGGCGGCGAAGGCGGATTTTCAGCAGGTGATTGCTCTTGCTCCCGATTCACCGGAAGCGAAAGATGCGAAACAAATGCTCGCGGGACTGAAGTGAAACGTTCGATCGGCGTCGTCGCGATCCTCGCGGCGAGCGTGGCGTGCCACGGCCGGTTCACCGATTCACCCTCACGCACGACACCGGTCATCCTGATCTCGATCGACACGCTTCGATCGGATCACCTTCCCGCATACGGCTACAAAGGCGTGGACACGCCGAACATCGACGCGCTGCGCGTCGACTCGATTCTCTACCGGCGCGCTTACAGTCACGTGCCGCTCACGTTGCCTTCGCATGCAACGATCCTCACGGGCATGCTGCCGAACGACAATGGCGTCCGCGACAACGTCGGCTTCCGGTTGCCGGACTCGATTCCGACGTTACCCGCCCTGCTGAAGAAGAACGGCTATGCGACCGGTGCGGCTGTGTCCGCGTTCGTGCTTCGCCGCGAGACCGGAATCGCACGCGGTTTCGATTTCTTCGACGACGAAGTGGAACCGCTCGGCGCAGCGGATGCAGCGGCGATCGGCCGCGTGCAGCGCAATGGACGCGAGACGCTGCACGTCCTCGAGAAGTGGATCGATGGCCACGCGGAGAAACCATTCTTCGCGTTTCTCCATTTGTACGAGCCGCACACGCCGTACAGACCGCCCGAGCCTTACTTCGCGAAATATCCCAACCACTACGACGGTGAGATCGCGTACGCCGACGCCATCGTCGGTGAGTTTGTCGCTTACCTGAAGCAGCATCACGTCTACGACAACGCGCTGATCGTCCTGCTCTCCGACCACGGCGAGGGTCTGAACGACCACGGCGAAGACGAGCACGGGATCTTTCTGTACCGCGAGGTGCTCCAGGTTCCACTCATCCTCAAGCTGCCGAACAACGCGAAGGGCGGATCTTCGATCGACACGCCGGTCGAGCTCGTCGATGTGTTGCCGACGATCGCAGAGCGAACCGCGACTCCGTTGACGGCCGACCGGCGCCGTGCCGGACAATCGCTTCTGACTGTCGGGAACACGCAACAGGAACGCCCGATCTATTCCGAGACGTTCTATCCGAAGTTTCACTTCGGCTGGAGCGATCTGCATTCGCTGATTGCCGGGAACAATCACTACATCCGCGCTCCGCAACCGGAGTTGTACGACCTCGCCGCGGATCTCGCGGAGAAGCACAACACGCTCGAGCAGAATCGCCGGGTCTATGTGCGCATGCGCCAGGCGATCGAACCATTCGTGCGCGACGCTCCGGCCCCGTCGGCC
>DASVHS010000225.1:0-2281 GCA_036382495.1 Thermoanaerobaculia bacterium
AAGTCGGCGAGACCGCCTTGCCGACATCGCGCATCGCGAAAAACACCGGCTACATCTGCTATCACCTCGAGAACAACACGTGGCGGAAGAAGCGCACGCACGATCCCGGACAACCGGTGGAGGGGTTCACGATTGCCGCGACGGAAGATCGCGCCCAGGCGGATCTGCTTTGCGAGGCGTATCTCCGCTCGGATCTCGAGGGGCGGCGGATGATCCAGCTGTTTGCGCAGCTGTCGATCATGGAAGGCGAGGGGATCTCGCCCGGAAGGTTCCTGCCGTGAGGGCTGCCGTGAGGGATCAACCTCTATGTCATCCCGAGCGGGAGCGAGGGACCTGGGTGTGGGGAGGCCGGCCTCCACTTCCCCCGGGTCCCTCGCTCACGCTCGGGATGACATGTGTGTTGATTCTCGCGATTCTTGCGACATCTGCGTTCGCTGAAGAAGTTGCCGATTCGCGAAAGCTTTCGCGCGAAGCGCTCGACGCGTACAAGGCGAAGAACTACGCGCTGTTCCTTGAGAAATCGCGGGCAGCGTCCGATCTGCGTGCGAACCATCCGACTCTTCTGTACAACCTCGCGTCCGCGCTCGCGCTGAACGGCAGGGGAGGCGAGGCGCTCGATGTGCTGGAGCGTGTCGCGGCGATGGGCATGATCTACGAACCCGCGAAGGACGACGACTTCGCATCCATTCGCGAGACACCGCGATTCAAGCATGTAGTCGAGACGTTCGAGCAGAACGCGAGGCCGACGGAGAACGCGACTCGCCGGTTCTCGATTGTTGAGCGGGGCATCATCTCGGAAGGGCTGGCGTTCGATCCGAAGACGAAGCGGTTCTTCGTCAGCAGCGTGCGCAACGGCGCGATTTACGTGCGTGACGCGAACGGCCGCGTGAAGACACTTGTCTCCGATCAACCCCGTGGCATTTTCGGGATGGCCGTCGATGCGTCGCGGCGCCGTCTGTGGGCCTCGACGTCGGCGCTCCCGCAGTCGAAGACGTTTCGCGAAGCCGATCGCGATCATGCCGCCGTGCTGGAGATCGATCTCGACAGCGGAAAGGTGATCCGTACGATCGCTGCGCCCGACAACGCGAAGCATCTGTTTGGCGATGTCGCGGTCGCGCGCGACGGGACCGTCTATGTCAGCGACAGCGATTCACCTACGATCTATGTGATCCGACGATCGTCAATGGAGCCGCTGATTGCCGGACCGTTCGCATCGCTTCAGGGCCTGGCGCTGTCATCGGATGAGCAGGTTCTCTACGCGGCGGACTATTCGAAGGGTGTTTTTGCGATCGATTTGAAAACGCGCGATAGCCGGCTGCTTCCGGGTCCGGCCAACGTGACGCTCCTCGGCGTCGACGGTCTGTACCGGTCAGGAAACGGCACTCTGATCGGCACGCAGAACGGGACGAATCCGCAGCGCGTGATCCGGATCCGCCTGGCGAAAGGCGGTCTGGCGATCGCGGGCGTCGATTCACTCGCGTCGAACGAGCGCGACTTCGACGACATAACGCTCGGCGCCGTGGCCGGCAGCGAGTTCTGCTTCAACGCGACCGGGCAATGGGCGCTTTTTGGTGACGACGGAAAACCGCCGGACCCGGCGAAACTCAAGCCGGCGAATGTTTTGTGCGTCGACCGGCGTTGACGAACTTAGTGCTGTGTTTGTGATGCGTTCCGTGGAATGATGCGCCCGTAACCGGCTGTTGTACCCGCCGGTTGCAGGTGTTATTATTTCGACAGCTTTCGAGCAGCTAACTTTCGAAAGCGGCCGATTCGGCCGCTTTTTTTGTTCTATGGGCAATTTACCTGACCGAGTCGAGAAGGAAATCGAGAAGATCGTGACGTCTGAGGGTCTGGAGCTCGTGCACATTGATTATAAAAAGCAGGGCCGCGGCTACCTGCTGCGAGTCGATATCGACAAGGACAGCGGCGTCACGCTCGAGCACTGCCAGCTCGTCTCGCAGCAGGTGTCCACGTACCTCGATGTGGACGACGTCATTCCGGCCGAGTTCGAGCTTCAGGTTTCATCGCCCGGACTCGACCGCAAGTTTTACAAGGAATCGGATTACCAGAAGTTCATTGGACGTCTCGTGCGCGTGAAGACGGCGAAAGCCATTCGCGGACTGCACGTTGTCGTCGGCAAACTCAAGGAGTTCGACGGAAGCAGGATCGTCGTGACGGATCCGGTCATGAAGAAGGATCCCGACTACGAGATTCCGTTGAGCGAGATCAAAGAGACCCGTTTGGAAGTGGAGATCTAGACCACGATGTTCGACGAAAATCT
>DASVHS010000226.1:0-12358 GCA_036382495.1 Thermoanaerobaculia bacterium
GAAAGAGCTGTACACGAAGGAAGTCCGCAAGAAGGTCCAGGACGAATTCAAGATCAAGAACCCGATGGCGGTTCCCAAGGTCGAGAAGGTCGTCCTGAACATGGGCGTCGGCGAGGCGATCCAGAACGCGAAGATCCTCGACAGCGCGGTCGAAGAGCTGACGACGATCACCGGCCAGAAGCCGGTCATCACCAAGGCGAAGAAGTCGATCGCCAGCTTCAAACTGCGCGAGGGTCAGTCCATCGGCACGATGGTGACGCTGCGCGGCGAGAAGATGTACGAGTTCCTCGACCGCCTCATCAACATCGCCCTTCCGCGTGTACGCGACTTCCGCGGCGTGGCCGCCAAGTCCTTCGACGGACGCGGCAACTACACCCTCGGCATCCGCGACCACCTGATCTTTCCGGAGATCGACGTGGCCAAGGTCGACAAGTCGAAGGGCATGAACATCACGATCGTTACGACGGCAAAGAACGACGAGCAGGCTCGCTTCCTTCTGCGCGCGCTGGGCATGCCGTTCGCGAAATAAGGACATCTAATGGCAAAACTCTCATTGATCGTCAAAGCTGCGCGGACACCGAAGTTCTCGACGCGCAAGCGCAACCGCTGCAAACGGTGCGGGCGCCCGCGCGGTTTCCTCCGCAAGTTTCAGCTTTGCCGAATCTGCTTCCGTCAGCTCTCGCTCGGCGGTTACATCCCAGGGATCACCAAAGCCAGTTGGTAAGGACAAGGACTCAACTATGTCGATGACAGATCCGATTGCGGATATGTTGACCCGGATCCGGAACGGGATCCAATCACGCCACGATCGCGTGGAACTGCCGAGCTCGAAACTCAAAGTCGAGATCGCGCGCATTCTCAAGACCGAAGGTTTCATCAGCAATTACAAGCTGGTCGAGGACAAGGTCCAGCCGCTGCTGCGCGTCTATCTGAAGTATTCGGAAGACGGCGAGCCGGTCATTCACGGCATCGAGCGCATCTCGCGCCCGGGACGCCGCGTCTACCGCAACAAGCAGGAGATCCCGCGCGTCCTCGGCGGACTGGGGCTGGCGATCGTCTCGACGTCGAAGGGCGTGCTCTCCGGAACGGAAGCGGTCAAGAACGGCGTCGGCGGCGAAGTCCTCTGTCAGGTCTGGTAAGGAAAGAGGAAGCCATGTCGCGAATCGGAAAGAAAGAGATCACGCTCCCCAAGGGAGTCGAGGTCACGAAGAACGGGAACGCCGTGACGGTGAAGGGGCCGAAAGGCTCGCTCAGCACGCAGCTCGTCCAGGGCATCGACGTCAAGATCGAGAACAACGTCGTGCAGTTCACGCGCTCCGATGAAGAAAGCAAGTCGAAAGCCTTCCACGGTCTTGTCCGCGCTCTCGTCGCGAACAACGTCCGCGGCGTGACCGAAGGATTCAAGAAAGAGCTCGACATCGTCGGCGTCGGTTATCGCGCCGAGGTGAAGGGGAAGGAAGTGGTGTTCCAGCTCGGGTATTCGCATCCGGTGCGATTTGCGATTCCCAAGGGGATCGACATCGCCGTCGACGCGAAGAGCGGGCACATCACGATCACGGGCATCGACAAGCAGCAGGTCGGTCAGACCGCAGCGGAGATTCGCTCACTGCGCGAACCCGATCCGTACAAGGGCAAGGGCATCAAGTATTCCGACGAAGTCATTCGGCGGAAAGCGGGTAAGGCAGCGGGCAAGTGACGCGCGCCGTAGCGCGCGGCATCCTGAGGCGCTGAGCCATCAGCGAAGCGCCGAACGGATCTCGAGGTAACTATGGATAAAGCAAAAGACAGAGTCGTCGCACGAAAACGGATCAAAGAGCGGATCCGCAGCAAGGTTCACGGCACCTCGGAGCGTCCGCGTCTGGCGGTGTTCCGGAGCCTCAAGCACATGTACGCGCAGGTGATCGACGACGCGTCGGGGAAGACCATCGTGTCGGCCTCGAGCCGCGACAAGGATGCCGCCACGAAGGGCGCGAACGCCGCGGCCGCGAAGGCACTCGGCGTGCTCATCGCGAAGAAGGCAAAAGACAAGGGGATCAAGCGCGTCGTGTTCGATCGCGGCGGCTACCTCTATCACGGAAACATCAAGGCGCTCGCCGATGCAGCGCGTGAAAACGGTCTGGAATTCTAGGAGAGCGAATGCAGCGTCCAATGCAGCGAGGACAGGGTGGGCCGCGTAACGATCGCCGTCAGGATGAGCGGTCGGAAAGCGGGATGATCGACAAGGTCGTCCACATCAACCGCGTGACGAAGGTCGTCAAGGGCGGCAAGAACTTCAGCTTCAGCGCTCTCGTAGTCGTCGGCGACGGCAAGGGCCGCGTCGGCTTCGGATCGGGCAAGGCCAAGGAAGTTCCGGCCGCGATCAAGAAGGGCATCGAGATCGCGAAGAAGAACATGATCTCGATCTCGATGAGCGGGACGACGATTCCGCACGCGACGCTCGGCCACTACGGCGCGGGCAAGGTCCTGCTCAAGCCGGCGTCGGACGGTACCGGTGTCATCGCCGGCGGTCCGGTGCGCGCGATCCTCGAGTCGGCCGGGATCCAGAACATCCTGACGAAGTCGCTGGGTACCGCGAACCCGCACAACGTCGTCAAGGCGACGTTCGAAGCGCTCAAGCAGCTGCGCAGCGCCGAGCAGTACATGAAGCTTCGCGGCACCGAGAACGGCAACGCGCCGTCGGAAGGCGAAGCATGAGCCCCGCGAAGAAAGCCGAAAAGAAGAACACGATTCATGTCCGCCAGATCCGCAGCGGCATCGGCTGCCCGCGCGAAATGCGCGAGACGCTCAAAGCGCTCGGGCTGGGCAAGATGCATCGCGTCGCCGAACGCGTGGACTCGAAGGAAACGCGCGGGATGATCGCCAAGATCCCGCATCTGGTGGAAGTGGTCGAGTAACAGGTCGCTGCGACCTAGCGACCCAGCGACGTAAGGATGACAAATGGATCTCAACAATCTAAAACCGAAAAAAGGCGCCAGGCACGCTCGCAAGCGTGTCGGCCGCGGCCCGGGATCGGGCAACGGCAAGACGGCGGGTCGCGGCGAGAAGGGACAAAAGTCTCGTTCCGGCTACTCGTCGCAGCTCGGCTTCGAAGGCGGCCAGATGCCGCTGCAGCGCCGCATTCCGAAGCGCGGCTTCACGAACATTTTCAAGAAGAACCACGCCGTGGTGAACGTCTCGGAGCTCGAGCGTTTTGACAACGGCGCGACCGTCGACGAGTCGGTGATGCGTCAGGCCGGCCTCGTCAAAGGCCACCAGAACGCCGGCATCAAGATCCTCGGCGACGGCAAGCTGACGAAGAAACTCACCGTGCATGCGGCGAAGTTCTCGGAGTCGGCGCGGAAACAAATCGAAGCGGCAGGCGGCACCTGCCAGGAGATCGCGTAAGTGAATCTCGGAGAGACGTTCCGGAACATCTTCGCCATCCCCGATCTGCGCAAGCGGATCGTGTTCACGTTCCTGCTGCTCGCGGTCTATCGCCTCGGGTCGCACATTCCGACGCCCGGCGTTGACCCGCAGGCGCTGGCGGAATTCTTCAAGGCGATGTCGGGCGGCGTCTTCGGGTTCCTCGATCTCTTCTCCGGTGGCGCGCTTCGACGCCTGTCGGTGTTCGCGCTCGGGATCATGCCGTACATCTCGGCATCGATCATCCTGCAGCTCCTCACCGTCGTGTGGCCGTATCTCGAGAAGCTCTCGAAAGAGGGCGAGATGGGCCGCCGCAAGATCAACCAGTACACGCGCTACGGCACGATCGTCCTCTCGGTCATTCAATCCCTCGGCGTGGCGTTCTGGCTGAAGTCGCAGTCCGCTCCGGGCGGCGCCCCTCTCGTTCCGGCTCACGTGCAGGACGCGGTTTGGGGACTCGGATTTCCCATCATGACCGTCCTCACGCTGACGACCGGCACGGCGTTCATCATGTGGCTCGGTGAACAGATCTCCGAGCGCGGGATCGGCAACGGCATCTCGCTGATCATCTTCGCCGGCATCGTCGTGAACCTGCCGCACGCTGTCATCTCGACGGTCGACGACATCCGCACCGGCCAGCGCAACCTCTTCGCGATGCTGTTCCTCGTCGTGTTCATGGTCGGGGTTGTCGCGTTCGTCGTGTTCATGGAGCGCGCACAACGCCGTATTCCGGTGCAGTACGCAAAGCGCGTCGTCGGCCGCAAGGTCTACGGCGGCGCGAACACGTACCTGCCGCTGCGCGTGAATACCGCCGGCGTCATCCCGGTCATCTTCGCGTCGTCGATCCTCGTGATTCCGACGACGATGGCTTCGATGATCAAGGCGCCGTGGGCGCAGGCCATCGCCGGACAGCTGAAGGTCGGTGAGCCGCTCTACTACCTGCTGCAGGTCGTCGGCATCATCTTCTTCGCCTACTTTTACACGTCGATCGTCTTCAATCCGGTCGACACGGCCGACAACATGCGCAAATACGGCGGCTTCATCCCGGGCATCCGTCCCGGCAAGAAGACGTCCGACTACATCGACCGCGTGCTGACACGCATCACGTTCGTCGGCTCGGTCTACCTCGCGGCGGTCTGCATCCTCCCGGAGTTTCTGATCTCCGGCGTGCACGTGAACCAGCTGCCGTTCGGATTCGGGGCATGGCTGGATCGCTTCCTTCCGGTGTGGTTCACGGAAGGCATGGGCATCAACTTCTACTTCGGCGGCACGTCGCTGCTGATCGTCGTCGGCGTGGCGATGGACACGATCCAGCAGATCGAGTCGCAACTCGTGATGCGTCATTACGACGGGTTCATGAAACGCGGACGCATTCGGGGGAGACGCGGTTGATGTTGTTGCCCTGCAACTCTGAGCGGAGCGAAGAGTCTTCTGTGCGATCTGGCGCGATGCTGCACCACGTGATCAATCCGCGCGGTGTGACAGGAGATCCTTCGCCGTCTACACGGCTCAGGATTGACTACCCATGAAAATGATCTTCATCGGACCGCCGGGGAGCGGGAAAGGGACTCAGGCGAAGCGGCTGGCAAGCCGGTTCGCGATCCCGCATATCTCCACCGGCGACATGCTCCGCGAGGCCGTGGCCGACGGTACCCCTCTCGGGCAGAAGGCGGACGCGATCATGAAGTCAGGGGCGCTCGTTCCCGACGACGTCATGATCGGCATGATCCGCGAGCGCCTGGCCAAGCCTGATGCGAAGAAAGGCTTTATCCTCGACGGTTTCCCGCGGACGCTGGTGCAGGCGGAGAAACTGGACGCCCTGGTCGCAGGGAATGGATCGGACCCTCTCAGGGTTGTGCGGCTACTGGTCCCCGACGAAGCCATCGTCAAGCGGATCGCCCTCCGTCGCACGTGTGCGCAATGTGGGGCGATTTACCATTTGGAGAACCAACCCCCGAAGGTCGATGGCGTTTGCGATCGCTGCGGCGGGGAGCTCATTGCACGTCCGGACGACACCGAGGGTGCGGTCCGGAAGCGCCTGGAGTCATTTCATCGACAGACGGCTCCGGTCGCTGATTACTACAAGTCGAAAAGCTGGTTGAAGGAAGTCGACGGGACTGGTCCCGTCGATCAGGTCTTTGAAAAAATTGAGAAGTCGTTGTCGTAGGTGACCATGCTCGACCGGATGAAAGGCCCGATTCTGAAAACGCGTGACGAGATTCAGATCATGGATCGCGCGAACAGGATCGTGCTCGAGATCCTCGAGATCATGCGCAGCATGGTGAAGCCGGGTGCCACGACCGCACAGTTGAACGCTGTCGCGGAAGAGGAGCTGGCGAAACGCGGCGCGAAGTCGCCCTTCAAGGGCTACGCGCCGATGAACCTGCCGCCGTATCCGGCAGTCGTTTGCGCATCGGTCAACGACGTCATCGTGCACGGAATCCCCAATCGAACGAAGCTGCAGGAGGGCGACATCATCGGCCTCGACTTCGGATCGATCTACGAGGGATTCGTGGGTGATGGCGCCATCACCGTGCCGGTGGGCAAGGTGACCAAACGAGCCGACGAACTGATGCAGACGACGAAAGAATGCCTCGATCTCGCGATCGAGGAAATGCGTCCCGGCAAACATCTCGGCGACATCGGTGCAGCCTGTCAGGAGCACGCGGAGTCGCGCGGCTTCCACGTCATCCGCAACTTCGTCGGTCATGGGATCGGAAAACGGATGCACGAGGAACCGCAGGTTTACAACTACGGCAAGCGGGGCAGGGGTCTCGAATTGCGCGAGGGAATGGTCCTGGCGATCGAGCCGATGCTCTGCGAGATCGGACCGAAGCTCGAATCGCGCGTCAATCGCGCTGCGGGTGGAGGAATGATCCAGGACGTGAAGACGGATAACGATGGATGGACCGCCCGCACGCTCGACGGAACGCTCGCCGCACATTTCGAGCATTCCGTGGCGATCACCGGGAATGGCCCGATGGTTCTAGGTAAGTGAAAAGGAAAAATTGAAAGGAACTATGTCGAAGGAAGAAGCGATTGAAGTGACGGCCACGGTCCTCGAGACCTTGCCGAATGCCATGTTCCAGGTGGAGCTGGAGAACAAGCACAAGGTGCTCGCTCACATCTCCGGGAAGATGCGCAAGCACTTCATCCGAATCCTTCCGGGAGACAAGGTCCTCGTGGAGCTGTCGCCGTACGATCTGACCCGGGGAAGAATCATTTATCGGTACAAGTAGCTTAGAGCTGAGAGCTAAAGACATGAAAGTACGATCGTCAGTCAAGAAAATCTGCAGCAAGTGCAAGATCGTTCGCCGTCAGGGCGTGATCCGCATCATCTGCGAAAATCCGAAACACAAACAGCGACAGGGATAAAAGAGAACCATGGCACGTATCGCAGGCGTCGATCTCCCACTGAACAAGAGAGTCGAAATCGGCCTCACCTACATCTACGGCATCGGCCGTTCGCGCTCGAACAACATCCTCGAGAAGGCGCAGGTCAACCGCGACATCCGCATCAAGGACCTGTCCGAGGATGACGTGCGCAAGATCCGTCAGGTGATCACGGACGAGGGCAAGGTCGAGGGCGATCTCCGCAAGGACGTCGGCCTCGACATCAAGCGGCTGATGGAAATCAACTGCTATCGCGGCATGCGTCACCGCCGTGGTCTCCCGGTCCGCGGCCAGCGCACTCACACGAACGCACGGACCCGCAAGGGACCGCGCAAGGGTGCTGTGGCCGGCAAGAAGAAAGCGACGAAGAAGTAAGTCAGATCGCAGATCGCCGATCGCAGATCGCAGGGAAAGACATCGTTCTCCTGCGATCCGCGATCCGCGATCTGCGATCCGGAGAAGAAAATGGCAACAGCAAGAGCACCGAAACAGGGAACGCGCCGCGCCGGCACGAAGAAGAAGGAACGCAAGAGCATTCCTCACGGCGTCGCTTCGATCGCCGCAACGTTCAACAACACGATCGTGGCGATCGCCGATCCGGTCGGGAACATCCTGGCCTGGTCGAGCGCCGGCCGCATCGGCTTTAAGGGATCGCGCAAAGGGACTCCTTTCGCGGCGCAGGTCGCGGCACAGAATGCCGCGCAGCTCGCGCAGGAGCACGGCGTGCGCAGCGTCGACGTGAAAGTCAAAGGCCCGGGTGCAGGCCGCGAATCCGCAATTCGCGCGCTGGCAGCGTCCGGACTCGACATCAAGTCGATCAAGGACGTCACGCCGATCCCGCACAACGGATGCCGTCCGCCGAAACGGAGACGGGTCTGAAGAACAGGCCCTAGGCCTCAGGCCCTAGGCCCTAGGAGGAAAGCGTATCTCCTAGGGCCTAAGGCCTGGGGCCTTGGGCCTACGAATACAAGTTACCGCCTGCAGCAGCGGCGGTATGCGGAACATCCCAATGGTGGGATGGGTCCGAACAAGATGGAGGCATAGTGGCTCGTTACTCTGATCCCGTTTGCCGGCTCTGCCGGCGCGAGGGCATGAAGCTCTTTTTGAAGGGCGATCGTTGTTTCAAGGATAAGTGCGCGATCGAGCGCCGTAATTACGCGCCGGGCCAGCACGGCCGCCGCCGTTCCAAGGTCCTCGGCTATGGTCTTCAGCTTCGCGAGAAGCAGAAGGTCAAGCGCATCTACGGACTTCTGGAGCGCCAGTTCCAGCTGTACTTCAAGCGTGCCGTGAAGAAGACCGGGATCACCGGCGATCATCTTCTGCGTCAGCTCGAGCTTCGTCTCGACAACGTTGTGTACTCGCTCGGATTCGCGTCGTCGCGCGCGCAGGCCCGCCAGCTCGTGCGTCACGGACACATCGAAGTCAACGGCCGGAAGCTGAACATCCCCTCGTTCCAGGTGAAGAAGGGCGATTCCATTCAGGTCCGCGAGAAGAGCCGCAAGAACGATCAGATCCGTCAGGCCGTCGAAACGGCAGCCGGTCGCGGCGTTCCGTCATGGCTCGCTCTCAATGCCGAACAGTTCCAGGGAACGGTTCAGGATGTCCCGAAACGCGAAGACATCCGCCTGCCGATCCAGGAACAGCTCATCGTCGAACTCTACTCGAAGTAAATAGATCGTGAGCTCGAGAGCTCTCAGCTCTCAGCTCTCAGGGAGACCGAATTTCCTGAGAGCTGAGAGCTGAGAGCTGAGAGCGTCACAGCAGGAGGCCCCCCGCATGTTGTGGTCAGATTTTCAGAAGCCAAAGAAACTCGATTACGATCCCGAAACCCTCACGCCGAACTACGGTCGTTTCATCGCCCAGCCGTTCGAGCGCGGCTTCGGCACGACGATCGGCAACGCACTGCGCCGCGTCCTGCTCTCCTCGATCGAGGGAGCGGCCGTGACGGCAGTCCGCGTTGAGGGCGTTCTTCACGAATTCTCATCGCTCACCGGCGTGGTCGAAGACATGACCGACGTCGTTCTCAATCTCAAGCAGATCGCGTTCAAGCTCCACGGTGAAGGTCCGAAGACTCTCTACCTCGAGAAGAAGGGACCGGGCGTCGTCACCGCCGCCGATTTCGAGGCGGACTCGGACATCGAGATCCTCGATCCGTCGGCGCACGTCGCCACGCTGTCGAAGGAAGGCTCGCTGAAGCTCGAAGCGCGTCTCAAGCGCGGCCGCGGCTACCAGGTCGCCGACCGCAACGCCGACTCGGATCTGCCGCTCGGATACATCCCGATCGACTCGATCCATTCGCCGGTGCGCCGCGTGAACTATCACGTCGAAGGCGCGCGCGTCGGCCAGATGACCGACTACGATCGCCTCATCCTGGAAGTGTGGACGAACGGCGCAGTCTCTCCGCAGGAAGCCGTCAGCCTCGCCGCTGACCTCCTCGGCGATCACCTGCGCATCTTCAGCGCGTTCGAAAGCCGTGGCGAAACGGTCGAAGAGACCGCCGCACCGGAAGTCGATCCGCGCGTCGCGGAAATGCTCGCGAAGCCGATCGAGGAGCTCGACCTGTCGGTCCGCTCCGCGAACTGCCTCAAGAACGCGAACATCCGCACGCTCGGCGACCTCGTGCAGCGCACCGAGCGCGAGATGCTGTCGACAAAGAACTTCGGCCGGAAGTCGCTGGACGAGATCAAAGACGTTCTGGCCTCGCTCGGTCTGTCGTTCGGAATGGCTCGCGTGCCGCGCAGCGGTGCCGAGATGCGGGAGTGACTGAATGCGTCATGGAATGGTTAATCGCAAGCTCGGAAGGACGACATCGCATCGTATGGCGATGTTCCGGAACCAGCTTGCTTCTCTGATCCAGAACGAGCGCATCGTCACGACGCTGCCGAAAGCCAAAGAGCTCCGGCCGCTCATCGAGAAGCTCGTCACCCTCGGAAAGAACGACAGCGTTCACGCGCGACGCCAGGCGGCGCGCATGATCGCCGACGACGGCGTCATCGGAAAGTTGTTCGAGACGCTCGGTCCGCGTTTCTCGACGCGACCCGGCGGCTACACGCGCATCATCAAGCTCGGGTCACGCCGCGGCGACGCCGCCGAGATGGCCATCCTCGAGTTCGTCGGCTACACGCTGCCGGAAGAACAGAAGTCCGCGCCGGTAGCTGCCGCGTCCGCGTCGAAGAAGGCTCGCAAGACCGAAGAAGCCGAGCCGGCCGGGGAAGCCGCACCTGCTGAGGAGAAAGAAAAACCGAAGAAAAAGGCTGCTGCTCCGAAGAAAGAAACGTCTCCCAAGAAAAAGACAAAAGACGAAGACCAGGGAAAACCGAAGAAGAAAACCTCTTCGAAAAAGAAGGGGAAGAAATGAAAAAGGCCCGCCACCCGGCGGGCTTTTTCATTCTGTGAACGTTGCGGCCGCGAAGGCGAGCAGTACGGCGATGACCGGCAGCGCCAGCGCGCCGAGGGCGGTGTAGAGGACAAGCCCGAGGGGGAAGAGCACGATCGCAGCGATCGGTGCGGCGACGAACGGACGGCCCGGAACATTCATCGCGATCGCCGGCACGAGGAACAGGAAGCTCAGACCCGGCAGCGTCACGGCGAGTGCAATGGCGATGATGTGAAGCACGAGCGAGCGTCCCTGCCATGGACGGCCGCGAGTCAGCAACAGCGTCGACGCGATTCCGGCGATCCACATCAGTACGATCGCCGGACCGGGATTCGCGAGCCGGTGCGGCATCACTTTCATCGCGATCACTCCGATGATTGCCGCGATGGCGATCGCAGCGAGGAACCTGAACGCGCTCATCGCGATGTCCCGCACGGCGAGGCCGCGCATCAAAACGATCAGGACGGCGAGACTGGCGAGCGCGATCCAGACGGTCAGAAAATCCGGCCAGTACACGACGAAGAATCCGAGGATGTCGAAGAAGACGTCGTTGCCTTTTCGGAAGTGCTGGAGATCGGCCGATCCGAGTGCGCGGAGCATCGCCAGCGCGTTGTCGCCGTGATGCTGCAGCGTCTTGAGATCGACGTGGACGAGATCGTCGGACTTCGAGTGATAGCGCTTGACCGATCCGATCGCCGCGAAGTTCACGGCGATCTTTCCGGCGCGCTTGAAAACCGTCACGTCGGTGTCATTCGGCAGGAGCGTGTAGACCGTGTAGAACACCGATGTCGTGATGGGACGATCGAGCCGGTTGAACAACGGGACGAGATCGCGATTGTTGACGCTGGTCTCGAAGAGGTAGCTCGGCCCCGACGTGCCGCGGTTCTCGACATTCACCACTGCGCGCACGTTTCTCGACAGCACCGGATCCGCGACAAACGCCTCGGCGCCGAGGAGGCCGGCTTCCTCGCCGTCGGTGATGAGAAAACCGATCGGGTTGCGCGTTCGCGTGTCGCGCAACAGCCGCGCGCACTCCAGCATCGTCGCCACGCCTTCCCCGTCGTCGGACGCACCCGGACCGGCCGGGACCGAGTCGTAATGAGCGACGCCGAGGACGATGTCGCCGGGTGTCGGCGGCAGGACGACGATGTTCTCGACGTTCGCGCATTTCCCCCACCGGTGGCTGCACGCCCGCGCCTTCTGGATGACCGGCGAATAGCCGAACGCGTGGAATCGCTGGATGATGCGGTCGCGAACGACGCGGTTTGCCGGGGACTCCACCGGATGCGGCACCCCCTCCGCCAGCCGCGATTTGAGCTCGTCAAATGCCTCGGCCGCCGAGAATCCGCCAGGCGTGTCATCCGGACGCGGCCCGTTCAGGCGATCGTGAATCAGCACGACCATCAGGCCGAGGATTACGGCCAGTGCAACCCTTCGTTCGAGGTTCCGTAGTGAGTTCGTGGAGGTCGCCATGCGCAGGACCATTCTCTCAATCATTTTGACGATCGTGTTTGCCGGCGTTGCCCAGGCCGACAAACTGCAGGAACCGTTCGACCGTACGCTCGATGTCCGGGCCGGAACTCCGGTGTCGATCGACAACGTGAACGGCCGCATCGTCGTGACGACCTGGGACCAGCCACGCGTGCGCATCCACGCGATCCGCAAAGCGGAGTCGCGCGAAGCGCTCGACAAGCTCACGATCGACATCCGCCAGAACGGCGAGGGCGTCTCGATCGCGACGCACATGCCGAAGAAGAATGACGGCGGCGGCTTCCTCGATTTTCTGTTCGGCAACGACGGGAACGCATCGATCGACTATGACGTGACCATCCCGCGGACGACGGACCTCAAGGTCGAGAACACGAACGGCGGCATCAGCGCGTCCAACGTCAACGGGTCGATTCAGCTGTCGACGACGAACGGCCGCATCGATGCGATCCGCTGCTCCGGCACGATGAACGCCGGCACGACGAACGGCGCGATTCACGCCGAACTGGTTCAGATCTCGTCGGGCAAGCCGATGAAGTTCGAGACGACGAACGGCAGCATCTCGTTGCTCGTCCCGCCGACATTTGCCGCCAACGTGCAGGCCGAGACGACGAACGGCTCGATCCGCACGGACCTGCCGGTCACGACAAAGAGCTTCAGCCGCCGCGAACTTCACGGAACGCTGAATGGCGGTGGCGC
>DASVHS010000227.1:0-3058 GCA_036382495.1 Thermoanaerobaculia bacterium
ATGGTCGTCTGCCTCGTCTTCATGATCGCGTCGAACCTCGCGCAGCAGTATCTGCTCAGCATGTCGGCGGTGCGCATCGATTCGGCGATGCTCGACTTTCTGATGCGGAAGCTGCTCGCACTTCCGATGTCGTATTTCAACAACAGGCGTACGGGCGACATCCAGCGGCGTCTCGAAGGCGCGCGGCAGGTGAGGACATTCGCTGTGCAGCACGGGATCGGCGGCGTGCTGGCATTGATCTCCGGCATCGCCTCGATCGGGCTGATGGCGATGTACAGTCCGAAGCTCGCCGGTGTCTTTCTCCTGACGGTGCCGTTCTACGCGGTGCTGATGATCGTGTCGACGCGTGTCCTGCGGCCGCTGTTCGCCGATATCGAAGAGAGCTGGGGCCGTTACAGCTCGCATCAGATCGACGCGATCAAAGGCATCGAGGCGGTGAAGGCCGCCGCGGCGGAGCAGACGTTCCGCGAGACGATGCTCAATGAGTTCCTGCGCGTCGCGAACAAGATGTTCCGCGGGAGCTTCGTCGTCCTCACGTACGAAAGCATGATCCAGGTGGTGGGCATGCTCGCCACGGCGATGTTCCTGTGGGTGGGCGCGCACATGGTCATCTCCGGCGAGATCACCGTCGGCGTATTCGTCGCGTTCAGTGCGCTGACAGCGATGGCGTTCGGCGCGGTCATGCGCACGCTCGGCATCTGGGACGAGATCCAGCTCTCGTCGGTGATGCTCGATCGTCTCCAGGACATCTTCGAGCACGATCCCGAGCAGGGACACGACCGAACGCGACTCACGCCCGTGCCTACGCTCGAAGGCCGCATCGAATTGCGCAACGTCGGCTTCAAATACGGCGGTCCGGAGTCGCCGGAGATTCTGCACGACGTCAACCTCGATATCGAGCCGGGACGCACAATCGCCATCGTCGGGCGCAGCGGTTGCGGGAAGACGACGCTCGTGAAATTGCTATCCGGCCTGATCGAGCCGACATCAGGGAGCATCCACTACGACCGGGTCGACATGCGCACGCTCAACTATCGCGACCTGCGCCGGCAGATCGGTCTCGTCCTGCAGGAGAACCACATGTTCGACGAGACGATCTTCCGCAACGTTGCATTCGGTGACCTCGATCCCGATTTCGATCGCGTCCTCTGGGCGGCGCAGATGGCCAACGCGCACGACTTCATCATGCGTCTGCCGATGGGCTACGAGACGCGCATCGGCGAGACGGGCCTGGCGATCTCCGGCGGCCAGCGGCAGCGCATCTCGATCGCGCGCGCCGTCTACAACGATCCGCCCGTTCTGATCTTCGACGAAGCCACGAGCGCTCTCGACTCGGAATCGGAGCGAGCGATCCAGCAGAACATGACGCGGCTGATGAGCGGCCGCACAGCCATCATCATCGCGCACCGCCTCAGCACGATCCGCGACGCGCATCAGATCGTCGTGCTGGAAAAGGGCGCGGTCGCCGAGACGGGAACGCATGACGAGCTGATGGCCGCGCGAGGCCTGTACTTCTATCTCTCGAGCGCGCAACTGGGGATTTGATCCATGACGACGTGGGACACAGACACACCGCTGGCACCGAAGGATCCGCCGCACTGGTTCGTGATCGCTCTGGCGTGGCTGCTCATCGCGCTGTTCGCGACGGCGTTGCTGGCCGCGATCTTCGTTCACGTGCCGGAAACCGTGCGCTCGCGATTCGTTCTGATGCCCGAGAACGGCGCCGAGCCGATCCAGTCGCCGAGGCACGGGGTGGTGGCGCAGGTGTTCGTGAAGCAGGGGCAGAGCGTGCACAAGGGCGATCCTCTCTTCCTCATTCGCGTCGACGAGGTCCGCGAGTGGAAGCTCGAGTCGGACACGCGGCGCGAAGAACTTCGGGCACTGCAGGAACGTCTCGGCAAGGAAGCAGAAGCATACGAATCCGCGCTGCGCATCAAGGACAGCGAGATCAGTCAGGCCGATCGCGAAGTCACATTCCGCGCGGAGCACCTCAAGATCATGCAGGACCTCGTCGTTCGCGTGGAAAAGCTCGCCGCGAACGGATTGATGTCCGACATCGAGCTGGCCTCCCATCGTCTTTCGCGTGCGCAGTCGGAGAAGGATCTCGAGATCGCGCAGAAGACGCTCGCGCAACGCCGGATGGAGCGGCAGCGGCTGGAGATGGATCGCGGACGCCAGCGCAACGAAGAGAATTCGAAAGCGGCGGATCTGCGGATGCGCGTCGGGGCGTTGCAACAGCCGCTGTCCGGGAGCGCGAACGGGATGCTCGAGATCCGGGCACCGTTCGACGGGGTGTGTATCAACGTCGCCGAAGAAACGGCCGGGCGCGTCATCGCCGCAGGCGACGCGCTCTGTCAGCTGACGCCGGATGCAACGCGGCTGCAGGCGCGGCTCGACGTTCCGGAGACGGGTGTTTCACGTGTCGCGCGCAATCAGCACGTCCGGCTCCTCTTCGATGCGTTCCCGTATCAGCGCTTTGGCGGCGTGAACGGCGCGATCGACTGGGTCAGTCCCGCCGCGGTGCTGCGGCAGCAGGGCTCGGATTTCGTCGCGCTGGCGTCACTCGACCGGCAAGTCGTCATCGCCGGTCCCAACGCGTATCCGCTTCGGCCGGGGATGAAAGGTGAAGCGCGGGTCACTGTGGGGCGGCGCTCGCTCATCGAGTTCGCGTTCGAGCCGTTGCGGCGGATCCGCGAGAACCTGCACCCATGACCCAGACGCGCCTGTCCGGTTTCCGCGTCGACGAGCTGACTTCGAATAATCCGGCCATGCAGCGGTGCCTGCAGCTCGCCACGCTCGCTTCGAAGAGCGACATCCCCGTTCTGATCCTGGGGCGCACCGGAACGGGAAAGACGCTGCTCGCGCAGGCGATTCACAATTCCTCTTCGCGATCCCGCGGGCCGTTCATCGCGTTCAACGCCTCGGCGAGGAGCGATACGTTGCTGGAGAGCCAGCTGTTCGGGCACGAGCGCGGCGCGTTCACCGGCGCGCAGCAGACGGTGAAGGGGAAATTCGAGCTTGCCAACAACGGCACGCTGTTTCTCGACGAGATCGCCGA
>DASVHS010000228.1:0-9511 GCA_036382495.1 Thermoanaerobaculia bacterium
TTGAGCGCGCCTGATGACAGCAGGTTCATCCCGCCGTCATCGAAAACGATCCCGCGCTCGTCAGCGCGGAACCGCACTGCGGATTGCCTCGACCGCCGCGGCCGTCGTGGTGCCCGGCAGAAAAATCTCGCGGATCCCGAGCGCCTTGAGCTTCGGAATGTCCTGCTCGGGGATGATGCCGCCGGCGAAAACGACGATGTCCTGAGCATCCTCATCCTTCAGCAGTCGCATGATTTCGGGAAACAGCACGTTGTGCGCGCCGGAAAGAATCGACAGACCGATTGCGTCGACGTCTTCCTGCACGGCCGCGGAGACGATCTGCTCAGGCGTCTGACGAAGTCCCGTGTAGATGACTTCCATTCCGGCATCGCGCAGCGCGCGGGCGATGATCTTCGCACCCCGATCGTGACCGTCGAGGCCGGGCTTGGCGATGAGAACGCGGATCTTGCGGTCGCTCATGACTTCATCTCCTTCGTCCGCGATTCGCGGAACACGGAGAAGATGACGATGTCGTGGCACGTCCCCTCTCGGAAAAAGTCGCGCACGAGTTTTCCCTCGACGACGAAGCCATGCCCTTCGAGCACGTGCTTTGCGCGGTCGTTGTAGTCGAACACGTTGATCCGCAGCTTGTCGAGGTTCATCTCGTCGAATGCGAAGCGGACAAGCGTTCCGATGGCGTCGCCGCCGAATCCGCGGTTCCACGCCGTCGGCTCGCCGATGAACAGGCCGAACCACGCCGTCCGCGACACCCAGTCGATGTCGTGGATCGAGGCGTTCCCGATGTGCGAGCGGTCATCCTTCCGCTCGATCGCAAAATGGCGTTCCGTGACGACAGCCTGCATGGCCCGATCGAGCCACTCCATCTCATTCGAAAATGCGATCGGATAACGCGACTTCAGCGTCCGGACGATGTTCGGGTCGTTCATCCACCGATAACAGCGCTCGGCGTCCTCGCGCTCGAACGCGCGCAGGATCACGTGCTCGCCCGCAATCATGAATCGGCGCCGGGTCTCGCGCGGATCGGGCGCGGTGTCGCGTTCTGTGCGCATTCGGGCGCGAATTATAAGTCGAGAGCGCAGAGGACAGTGCGCAGAGCGCAGGAGGGCCGGACGAGGTGGAGTACTATACGCAGCTTCTCGACCAGGCCGGAAGCGATCCGGAATCGGAAAAATCGATCGAATCGATGTCTACTTCAGTGAGTGAGGCGGCCGGGCGGGTCGCGGCGGTCCTTCATCGCCGCGCCATCATCGTCGACGGCCATTGCGACACCCCTTATCGCCTGCTCCGTCACAACCTCCACCTCGACGACCATGACCCCGAGGCCCAGCTGGATCTCCAGTCGCTGAAGGAGAGCGGGATCACGGCGACGTTCTTCGCCGCGTATGTTCCTCCGTATTACGCGGATCGTGGTGCGGCAAAGTTCGCGTATCGGCTGATCGATCTCATTCATGCGGAGGTGGAACGGCGCTCTGACGTGCTGCGTCTCTGCACCGACACGTCCGGAATCCGTGCCGCAAAACGCGAAAATCTCTCCGGAATCATGATCGGCGTCGAAGGCGGGCATGCCATCGAGGACTCGCTCGACATCCTGCGCGACTTCTATGCGCGTGGCGTGCGCTACATGACGCTGACGCACGTGAACACGAACAACTGGTGCGACTCGTCCGGCGATCCAGGCCGGCACGGCGGCCTGACCTCCTTCGGCCGTCAAGTCGTGCAAACCATGAACGACCTCGGCATGATCGTCGACATCTCCCACGTCGCAGACAAATCGTTCTACGCGGTGCTCGAAACGACGCGCGTGCCGATCGTCGCGACACATTCCTCGTGTCGCGCGCTCTGCCGTCACCCGCGCAATCTCACCGACGAAATGCTCCGCGACCTTGCCCGCAACGGCGGTGTCTGCATGATCAACTTCTTCGCGGCGTTCGTGAACGATGCCGTCGCCGAGGTCATCATGCGGGCGCAGAAACGTCCGGGGCGCGGCGGGCCGGGCGGAGTCGACGAGACTCCCGACGACCGCACCGACTGGGACTCCTACCTCAAATGGTTCAACACCCTGGGATGTCCGACGGCGAAGATCGACGACGTCGTCAATCACATCGTTCACGCCGCGACAATCGCCGGCATCGATCACGTGGGCCTGGGCAGCGACTTCGACGGCGTGCCCGCGCTTCCTGAAGGATTGCAGACCGCCGCGGCGCTGCCTGGAATCACCGACCGGCTGCTCGCGCGCGGATTTTCCGAAGACGAGGTGTTGAAGGTGCTCGGCGGAAATTTCATGCGCGCGTTCGAGAACATCGAAGAGGGGCGCCGCCCCCTATAATCGCCGCATGCCGACCGAAGTCGAACAGCTGCGCGACCTCGCGAAACTCTACTGGGCGGGACAACCTGTCCCCTGTCCGAAACACACCGGCGTCATGATGAGCGGCAGCTTCGTCAAGACGACGTACGCGGATCATCTCTTCCTCACCTGCCCGCGCGGAAAAGAAACGATCACGATTCCCCAGCGTCCGCGCCAGATGGAGTTCTATCCGCAGGCAGTCGAGGGAATGGTCGAGAACATCCAGCGCGGCGACGCCATCCTCTGTTATCGCTGCCAGTCGAAGATCGAGACTGCAACGCAGGAGAACGTCGAGACGGGACGCTTCGCGTACACGTTCACGTGCGTTCGATGTTTCTCATACGGAAGCTGGGCCGGCAATCCCTCCGCCGCGAAGATCGGATCGGCGCCGGGATCGGGAACGCAGAAGAAGAAGAAGAAGAGCGAGCCGGTCGAGGTTTAGGTCAGCCGCCAGAAATCCGACGTCAGGCCGAGTGACGTGAAAACGCTCTGCGCTTCTTCGGCGGTGCGACGGCGCCACGACGGCTCGCGACGGTCTTCGCTGTACCACGCCTTTGCCAATCGCCAGCCCAGCTCGATCGGCAGAACAGCGCCGCGCGTCAGCCTCCACGTTGCGCACCATCGATTGACGTCCTCTTCCGACCGGAAGAACAACATCGTCCGTCACGTGTAGACGATGTGCGTCCACCAGAGACGCGCGGGCACGACGAAGTGCATGAAGCCCGAGCCGGTAAGCTCTCCGTTCATGACGAGGATCTTCGCCTGCTCTCCGCAGTCGGCGCAGTTCGTTTCGACGACCGCATCGCTCTTGACCATCGCCGGGATGCCCAGGGAGTCCCAGATGCAGTTGGCGTAGGTGGAAAAGGTGGTGGTCGTGACTTTGAACGGAGTGGGCACCGCCGAGAACGGCCCGGCCATCAGGATTTCGCCGCGCGGCTGGAGGACGATCATGCGATTTTCGGCGAGCCGGCGAAATGACTCGAGCACGTTCGCGACCGATTCGCCGGACTTCTCGGCGACGCGCGCGGACGAAGGAGGCACGCCCTCCGTCATCGTGATGTCGTACATGATGTGCCGGACGTCGTTGTCATTCATCGCGCGGGCAATTCTAGGGGTCCCCGGCGGTAAACTCCACGCATCAGCGCTGAACCACATGTCGTGATCATCGGCGGGGGCTTCGGCGGCCTTTACGCTGCGCGACGTCTTCGCAAAGCGCCGGTGCGCATCACGCTCGTCGACCGGCACAACTATCATCTGTTTCAGCCTCTGCTCTACCAGGTCGCCACGGCTGCGCTGAATCCGAGCGACATCGCCGCGCCCATCCGCTCCATCCTCCGCCACCAGAAGAACGTCAGCGTGATCCTCGGCGACGCGAAGGCGATCGACACATCACGGAAAATCGTGGAGCTCGCCGACGGCGAACTTGCGTACGACTACCTCATCGTGGCGACGGGAGCGACGCACTCGTACTTCAACCACCCCGAATGGGAACGGTCCGCGCCCGGACTGAAGACCATCGACGACGCACTCGAGATCCGCCGCCGCGTATTGATCGCATTCGAGGCCGCAGAGCGAGAAACGGATCCAGCAAAACAACAGGCCTGGCTGACGTTCGTCATCGTCGGCGGCGGACCGACAGGCGTCGAGCTCGCCGGCGCGCTTTCGGAGATCGCGCGGCAGACGATGATCCGCGACTTCCGCCACATCAACCCGTCGAGCGCGCGAGTCGTCCTCATCGAAGGGCGCGACCGCATCCTTCCCTCGTATCCGCCCGACTTATCGGACAAGGCGCGCAAGCAGCTCGTTCGACTCGGAGCCGAGGTGCTGACAAGGGCGCAGGTGACGGAGGTGTCGAAGGAGGCGGTCGCGATGGGGGATCAGCGCATCGCTACGCGGACGGTGCTGTGGGCCGCCGGCGTCGAAGCCTCACCGCTCGCGAAATCGCTCGGCGTTCCGCTCGACCGCGCCGGACGCGTCATCGTCGAGCGCGACCTCACGATCCCCGGTCGCAAGGATGTCTTCGTCGTCGGTGACCTCGCCGCGTCGACGCAACAGGACGGCACGCTCGTCCCCGGTGTCGCGCAAGGTGGGATCCAGGGCGGCCAGCACGCAGCGTTCAACATCGAGCGCGCGATCGTGGGACAACCGCTCCGCGCATTCCGCTACCACGACAAGGGTTCGCTCGCGACCATCGGTCGCGCCGCCGCCGTCGCCGACCTCGGACGCGTGAAGCTGAGCGGATTCTTCGCCTGGGTGTTCTGGCTCGCCCTGCACATTTTTTTTCTGATCGGTTTTCGCAATCGCCTGCTCGTATTCATGCAGTGGGCATGGGCTTACGTCACGTACCAGCGTGGCGCGCGCCTGATCACCGGTCGTGTCGAGCCGATTCTGAAGGACTGAACGGTTACAATCCTGTTGCGGTCGATGCGCGACAAGGATGGTATTGGCGGCGGTGTAGCGGTCGGCGCGGAAGATTACGCGTCCGTCGCAGCGCAGCATGCGCGTGACCTGATCCTTCTCCTCGATTCCGAGGGAACCGTTCTGTGGGCGTCGCCGTCGCATCGCGAGGTCGTGAAGACGGAGCCACAGGCGATGATCGGCCGCCGCAATCTCGAATTCGTCCATCCGGACGATCGCGCGCGAGCGCGTGAAGCGTTTGCGCGGCGCATGAGCTCCCGGACTCCGGAGACGATCGAGATCCGCTTGCTGCGAGGTGACGGCGGCGCGGTCGAAGTCGAGAGCGTCGGCGTGCCGATCGTGTCGGCGGACGGAACAGCCGGCCAGCTCGTCGTGGTCGCGCGCAACATCGGCGATCGCAAAGCGGTCGAGCGGCGGTTGCGCCTCGTGCTCGATCAGCTGCCCGCCAACGTCTGGACGACGGATCTCGATTTGAACATCACGTCGTCGGCCGGCGGCGGACTGAGAACGGTGGGCGTCCATCCCGAAACGGCAGTCGGCATGCCCCTCGCCGAATACCTCCACGACGACGAACATCTCGAGCGCACAATCGACATGCATCGCCGAGCGCTTCGCGGCGAGCACATCGCCTCGGAAGAACGGTGGCGGGAGCGCGATGTCTATTTGCGGATGGATCCGCTGCGCGATGAACAGGGCGAGATCGTCGGGGCGATCGGAATCTCGTTCGACGTCACCGACCAGCGCCGTGCCGAACGCCGCTACCGGTTCCTGTTCGAGCGCAATGTCGCCGGCGTCTTTCGATCGACGGTGGCCGGGCGTCTCGTGGAGTGCAACAACGCGTTCGCGCGGATTTTCGGCTACGCCGGCCCGGCGGAAATGCTCGGCGCTCACACGCCGTCGATGTACTTCAAGGCGTCCGATCGCGACGAGCTGATCGCGCTCGTCCGCGCGCGCGGCGAAGCCGAAAACTTCGAAGTGCGCATGCGCCGCAAGGACGGCCGGGCGGTGTGGCTCCTGCTCAATGAATTCGTCACGATGTCGGATGACGTCGGCGAGGAGACGCTGGAAGGAACGGTCATCGATATCACCGCGCGCAAGGTGGCCGAGGAGCGGATCGAGTATCAGGCGTACCACGACTCGCTCACCGATCTTCCGAACCGCTTTCTCTTCAACGACCGTCTCGCGCTCGCGCTCGCGCAGGCGCGCCGGCACAAGCGCGCAGTCGGCGTCCTGTTTCTCGACCTCGATCACTTCAAGCTGATCAACGACACGATGGCGCACACCGCCGGCGACGAACTGCTGCGATCGGTCGCGGCGCGTCTGCTCACCTGCATCCGCGGCGACGACACGGTCGCGCGTGTGGGCGGCGACGAATTCGTGTTCATCCTTCCGGACATCGATTACTCCACTGCCGCGGCCGGCGCCGCAAAGGTCGCCGGCAAAGTTCTCGAAGCGCTGCGCCATCCGTTCGTCGTACAGACACGCGAGCTGTTTATCACCGCGAGCCTCGGCATCGCCATCGCGCCGCACGACGGCGAGGACCGCGAGACACTCGTGAAGAACGCCGACAGTGCGATGTATCGGGCCAAAGAAGGGGGACGCAACAACTATCAGTTCCACACGCCGCTCGCCCAGCAGCGCGCCGAGTTGCGGCTCACGCTCGAAAGCGCCTTGCGGCGTGCGGTCGGCCGCGACGAGTTTTTTCTCGTCTACCAGCCGATCGTATCGTTGCAGACAGACCGCATCACCGGCTTCGAGGCCCTGCTCCGCTGGCGCCGCCCCGACGGCACGGTCGTCGAGCCGAAAGACTTCATCCCTCTCGCTGAAGACATCGGCGCGATCGTGTCGATCGGCGAGTGGGTGTTCTGGACCGGATGCCGTCAGCTGAGACAGTGGCAGTCCGCCGGCTGGTCCGACCTCCGCCTTTCGATCAACCTGTCCCCTCGCCAATTCCATGACGAGAAGCTGACGCGAATGGTCGAGGAGGTGCTGTCGGAGACTCACGTCGACGCCGGGGCGCTCGACCTCGAAGTGACCGAGAGCCTGTCGATCCGCGACAGCGATCTGACATTCGGCCGCCTCTCCCACTTCCGTTCGATGGGCGTCGGCGTTTCGCTCGACGACTTCGGCACCGGTTACTCGTCACTGGCTCAGCTGCGCTTCCTGCCCATCACCGGACTGAAGATCGATCGCTCCTTCATCAGCGATCTGCGCGATGAGAGTCCGGAGCGCACCATCGTCAACGCCATCGTCACGATGGGCCAGGCCCTCGGCCTCCGCGTCGTCGCGGAAGGAGTCGAGACGGAGTTGCAACGCGATATCCTCCGTCGTCTGGGATGCGACGAAATGCAAGGGTACGTGTTCAGCAAACCGCTCAACGCCGAGGCGGCCGAGCTGCTGCTGAAACAGTAAAGGCTCCGCCCGACGGCGACAAACGCCTCAAGACGCTCGAACGCGTGTTGTCGAAAGCCGGCCTCGGATCGCGAACTGAGGCCCGGCAGTGGATCGCGGCGCGACGGGTGCGCGTCAATGGCCAGGTCGTCACCGATCCCGATCGCTGGGTCGACCTCGATCGCGACAACATTTCGTTCGACGGAAAACCGCTTGTCGCCGAGCGCAGGACCTATGTGCTCCTCTACAAACCGAAAGGCTATCTGACGACGTACGACGATCCGCAGGGACGTCCCACGATTTACGACCTCATGCCCGAACGCGAGCGGTACCTGTTTCCGGTCGGGCGGCTCGATCTCGACACCAGCGGGCTGCTCATTCTCACGAACGACACCGCGTTCGCGGAGCGCATCACGAATCCCGATTACAAGGTTTCGAAGACATATCTCGTGAAAGCTTCACGACATCTTTCGGACGAAGAGCTCGACCGGCTCCGGAGCGGCATCGAGTTGAAAGATGGTCCGACGAAACCGGCGGATGTGAATCGCGTGCGCGAGCCCGGTGGCCGCACTGTCTTCGAGATGACGATCACCGAGGGGCGCAACCGGCAGGTGCGCAGAATGGTCGAGGCGATGGAGGCAAAAGTGCTGAAGCTCGTGCGCGTCGCGATCGGAACGATCCGCATCGGCGAACTGCCGATCGGGAAGACTCGCGAGCTGACCGCGGATGAGGTGAGAGCGCTCGTTGCCGGTTAACGGTTGCCGGTTGCCGGTTAACTGTTGCCGCGGTTAACGGTTAACGGTTAACCGTAAAGTTCTAAACGGCGTGTCATCCTGAGCGGCTCAGGATGACGTTTTGGTTGATTCCATCTCGTCGACGACCGGCCATGTCGCGTCACGCCACTCGTCCCCCATCAACAATCCGGCCGAAGCGAGATACAACGCGATGTCGCGGCGGTCGTACGCCGACTCGAGGTCTGACGCGGCGGTCTTGACCTGCTCCGACGTCGGCGTCTTGTAGTCGTCGCCCTCGATCGATCCGTTCGTATGCGCCACTCCCCAGCGATCGAGGAACGCGCCCATCATCTCGTTCGCGCTGTGGGTGTGGTACTGCAGGAGAGCCGCTTCGAGGAACTGGTCGAACTCGGGCGCTCCGATGCGCGACGCCAGCAGGTCCGCTTTCTTTTCGGCGGTCATCTTCTTGAGCGTCTCTTCGCGAAAGTGCAGCGCTTTGGCAAGGTGTGCGGCCGCGAGGAGCTTCGACGCCGGCTCGGCGTGCTTCCAGAACGAAACGAGAATCTTTCTCCGGCGGTCGGAGTCGGCGAGGTCCTTGAAAATCCGGCGAGCGTTCCACATGGCGCGTGCATTTTAGTGGTCCGCGGCAGAACTCCGTGAATTCACGTTCCGTTGACGACGCACCGACTGCTCCTTGACGGTCCCCGCCTACCTTGAACAAACACAATCGGAGACGATATGAACCGTGATCTGCGAAGCGAGCGACGCTATTTCATGATCACCCCGCTGCCCGCGGAGATCGGAGGCGTCAACGCCGACGTCGTTGACATTTCCACCCGCGGCGCGAGGCTTCAGGTCACAGAGAAAATCGTCCTCGGCAGGCCGACGAACTTCATGCTCAGAACGAAGGAAGCGGCGATCGAGACATCCGCGTCCGCCGTCTGGTGTGACGTCGCCGCGTTCTCTCTTCACGATGAAGAGCTGGACCGTTACTTCTGCGGCATCACGTTCGAGCGGTCGGTCTCGCTCATCGGCCACATCATTAATGATCTCGTCGAGTCCCATTCGGCCATCCCGATCGAGGAGAGCCGGCTGTCCGATCGTTTCCGTGTCATCGCTCCCCTCACCGCTTCATTCGCGGACGAGAAAGGTCTTCGCGTACTCGACCTGTCGATTCGCGGCGCGCGGCTCAGCACGCCGAGTCTGATCCGCCCCGGCACTTCGGGCAGCCTTCGCTTCGCGATCAACGGCAGCGAAACCCATGTCTGGCTGCCCGCGACGGTCATGTGGGCTCGCTCGGCGCAGCGCAAAGGCCGCTTCGAGGCCGGCCTGCGCATCGCCGACGCCGAAGACTGGCTGAAGACTGTCATCGATGAGCTCGCCCTCCGCGATGGCGTGACGATCGAGATCGACTCGCTGCAGCGCAAGTTCGATCCGTTCGCGGCCAAGCCGGTCTCGGGACTTGTCGGCCTCCGCCGATAGTCGCGATAAACTGCGGCGCATGAAGCGCTCACACGTCGTCGCGTTCTCATCCATCCTTCTATTGGTCACGGTTGCCGCGGTCGCAGCGGACTCGGTCGGCGACCTGTTCGCTCGAGTCAAAACAGAGTTTTCGCAGGGCGAC
>DASVHS010000229.1:0-4583 GCA_036382495.1 Thermoanaerobaculia bacterium
AATGCCGTCGATGCAAAACGCAATCGCGCTGTACGAGTTGCTGGGATTCAGGGACATCGCGCTTTTGGGGTCAGGTCTTTAGTTCTCAGTTTTTTCTACGCGTGGTAGAAAAAACTGAGAACTAAAGACCTGACCCCTAGAATCCACGCATGAACATCCGCGAGATGCTCGAGAAGATCGAGTCCGACACGCTCGTCGCGCGCGCGGCGAAGAGCGCGGACACGCGCGGACGCGATCGCGACGAACCGGAAGACGACCTGCGGCCGTCCTATCAACGGGACCGCGACCGCATCGTCCACTGCAAAGCATTCCGCCGCCTGAAGCACAAGACGCAGGTCTTCCTCGCGCCCGAAGGCGATCACTACCGCACACGACTCACACACGTCCTGGAAGTCACGCAGATCGGCAGAACGATCGCCAAGTCCCTCCGCCTCAACGAAGTCCTCACCGAAGCCATCGGCCTCGGCCACGACCTCGGTCACTCCGCGTTCGGCCACGCCGGCGAAGCCGCGCTCAATAAGCTCGTCAAGGGCGGATTCGACCACTACCGCCAATCGGTGCGCGTTGTCGAGAAGCTGGAGAACGACGGCCGTGGCCTGAACCTGACCATCGAGGTCCGCGACGGAATTCTCAAGCACTCGAAAGGTCAGAAGGGTGAGTTGCTCCGTTCCCGTCCGAAATCGCGCGCGTTGACGCTGGAGGGCGACATCGTCCGCATTTCCGACATCATCGCGTACGTCAATCACGACATCGATGACGGAGTCCGCGCCGGCATCATCTCCAACGATGACATCCCGCGCGACATCCGCAAGACTCTTGGCAAGACCGGAAGCGATCGGATCGACCGCATGGTGCGCGACGTCATCGCCGCAACCCTTGCGTGCGATTACGACGCGATCTCGATGTCGCCGGAGATTTACGAATCGCTCGAGGCACTGCGGACGTTCATGTTCGAGAACATGTACCTCACGCCAGCGGTTCGAACGGAGTTCGAGAAAGCGCAGAAGATGCTCATCGCGCTCTTCGAATACATCACCGCCCATCCTGACGAGTTCTTCGACGGAGCGAGCGACGAGTCGGTCGACAGGCTCGCGATCGACTTCGTCGCGGGCATGACCGACCGCTACGCGATCAACCTGTACACGAGGCTGTTTCTACCAAAGCCGTGGCTGTGACGAACAAACAAAAAAGCGCCCGCGGATACGCCGGGCGCTTTTCAGCAGTTGCGAAACTCGCGTTCGTCTATCGACGGCCGCGTTTGGCATTCAGCGAGTCGCGAAGATCCTTCCCAGCCTTGAAGCGGACGTTCTTCGACGCCGGGATGTTGATCTTCTCCTTGGTGCGCGGGTTGCGGCCCTCGCGCGCCTTTCGATGACTCACGGCAAAGCTCCCGAGTCCAGGGATCGCGCAACGTTCACCACGCTGGCACGAGTCGGAAATGTAGCCGACGAACGCATCAAACGCAGCCGAAGCCTCCTTCTTCGAAATACCGGCTTGTTCGGCGATTGCGGTGATGACGTCACCCTTACCTGCCATGTTTGTTCCTCCTGTTGTGCGGGAAAAAGAAGTGAATGAAGCGAGTGCTCGACAATCTAGGAAAAGCGTCATGGATTGTCAACGGGGTTCTCACGTTGAGTTTCTGATTGATTGCGCGCGCGATTTTCGACGTCGTTCCGGCGCATCCTCCGCAACGCATCGATGTAGCTGCGCAGCACGGAGATCACCTGCGCGTGACTCCAGGTGAGCGGCGCGACGGACAAAGGTTGTCCATCGTACGGATCAATCTGCTCGGGAAGAACGAGCGAAGGCAGCGCTTTCGATTGCGCCCAGCGGACGAGGTCGAGCGCGGACTGCAACTCGGCCACGCTCGTCGCGCGGGCGATCGTGTACTCGGCCAGCCATAGCGTGCAGATCAGCCAGGGATTTCCGGGAACACGGCCCGATTCCTCTTCCGAGATGCGGTGATACGCGTCGCCTTCGTATCGGGCCACGCCGCCGGCTTCGGTCTGCACCCACAAGCGTTCCCGAATCGCTTCCATCGTTCCACTGGCGAACACACTCGACACGGGAAAAATATTGAGAAACGAAACCGCGGACGTGGATGCGTCGACGGTCTTGTCGAGATCGAGCTCATCGCCGCGGACGACAAAGCCGCGCGCGAAGCGGCGCTCCTCCTCGAGCCACAAGTGGCGCACCATCGCTTCGCGGACTTCGGTCGCGGCGTTCGCATACAGCGCGCGGCGCTCCTGGTCGTTGAAGACATCCGCGATCTCGGCCGCGGCAGCGAGCCCCGCGGAAACCGCCGCGCACGTGAAGGTGAAGACTCCCTGCCGCTCCTCCCAGAGATCGAAGCTGGGCAGCGGCAGCCCGGTGTTCGCATCTCGGTACCGCATCATGAACTCGGCGGGCTGCACCACGAGACGTTTGTAAACCGAGCGCAGCAGCTCGAGGTCGCGCGTGCGCTCGTAGTGACGGCGCAGAAGCCACACGACCAGCGCTGTCTCGTCCTCCTGAATCGGAAGTTGCGGCTTGCCGTTCCGGATCCAGGGATGCCACAACGACGCCAGTGATCCGTCGGGGTTGTACCTGTGAAGGAGATACCCCTCGTCCTTGATCACGTCGTGAACGAAGTGCAGAAAGCGCCGCGTGATCTCCGGGAACCCGGCGCGATCGACCGCATCGCAGACAAATGCGCCATCGCGGCCCCACATGTACGAGTAGTGATCGTTGTGGCCCCACTGGATGTCGGAGTCATTCGCAGCGAGTACCGCGCCGTCGTTGTCGCATTGCGTGCGGATGATGAGCAGTGAACGGCGATACAGGTTGATGATCTCGTCCGGAAGATCGGCAAGATTGTCGGCAGGCTTGTGGACCCACGTGTACCAGTACGATGCCGTGCGGGCCAGTACGCGCGCGGCGCCTTCCTCGCGGACCGCGCGATCGAGCTCGCGTACGTCGTTGTAGTTTTTCCCAGCGCAGATCCAGTACATCACGGTCGCGCTGGCAAGAGGCTCGAGGTGCACGGAGATCCCGATCGTCGAGTCGACCGAGCCCTGCGCGATCGCCATCATCGACAACTCTCCATCCTCCGCATCGCGCCATGTGCCTTCCGCGCCGGCGATTCCGCTTCGACCGCATGTGTATTCGCTGATGCCCGCTTCGCCGTCACACGATGCGTTGATCAGAACGTAACGGCGGGCCTTGTAGTGAATGATGCTCCGCGACTCGGGGTCGAACATGGCCGTGTCACCGACCGCCGTGCCGTAAAGACTCAGGTCGTGATGGAGAAACAGCTTGACGTCGCGTTTTTCGTTGCGGGTGTTGCGGACGACGATCTTGCGCACGTAGACGTTCGCGTCGGCGTCGACCGCGTCATAGCAGTTCAGGCGAAGTCCGCTCTCCTCGTTTTCGCAGACGACGTCGGTGACGAGCGTGTCCCGCAGGTAACCGAGCGTCTTTTTCCACTGCGGATGTTCGATCCAGCGCAGCGTGCCGTCCGCCCACACGCCGAAACGAAAGCGCGCCGCAGCGTGGTTCTCCATCCCGACGTGCGGAAAAAAGAAATCCGCGAGCCGGTACTGAGAGTCGAACGCGATGAGCAGGGATCCGTTGCCGATCGGCAGGTCGCGAGGCATGGCAGCGGGCCGGAAGTCTATCGCGATCCGCGCAGGAGGAATGCCGTGAAGCCGTCCGCACCGCTCTCCGGAGTCAGACGCAGAACCCCGTTCTCGACCCACTTCCGCGCTCCCTCCGGAACATACGGCGTAATGTCATCGCGATCGAATCCCGCGACGACTGCGTCGTTCTCCTCCGGCTCCAGCGAGCACGTCGAGTACACGACACCGTCCTCTGCGATTTCAACGGCCGATGCGAGCAGCTCTCGTTGAAGTGACGCGAACGGCGCGAGATCGGATTCGCGCAGGCGCCATTTGATCTCGGGATTCTTCCGAATCGTTCCGGTCGCGCTGCACGGAGCATCGAGCAGAACGACTGGAAATCGTTTTCGGAACGGCGGTAGGCGGCCGTCGGCGACAACGAGACGCGGATTCCGGCCGATGAGCGACTGCAGACGCGAGAGAGAGATGTCGCTGCTGGTGACGGTCGCGCCGCGATGTTGCATGTACAGAGTCTTGCCACCGGGAGCCGCTGCGACGTCAAGAATATTCGCGGGCTCAAGCCCGCGGCCACACAGAGCCGCGATGTGCGCGATCACGGCGCTGCCCTCGTCCATCGGATAGAAGTCTGCGCGATCGAGATTCGCAGACGAGCCTTCGAGTTTGTAGACGTCGGGAACGAGAGTGGACGGCACGGCCGGGGGCGGCGGCGCGCCGCTGAGCGCGAGCACGTCGGGATACGAGAGTTGTTGATTCGACTCCATGATCGCGATGGCGCGCGCTTCGCCGTACACGCGCGACCAGCGGTCGAACATCCACTTCGGATGCGCGAACTTTGTCGCCATGTCGGGCGGATCGGGCATCCCTTTCGTTGCGCGGCGCAGGACGGCATTGACGAATCCCCGCGCGCGTTTCGGCGCGGCGTCGACGCTTTCGGACACGGCAGCGTAAGCGGCGACATCCATGAAG
>DASVHS010000230.1:0-2334 GCA_036382495.1 Thermoanaerobaculia bacterium
CGGCGCGGAGATCGAGCAGGTCGTCATCGCCACGCTCTATCGATGTCTCCATCGAAAGCAGGCGATCTCGACGCAGTCGTTGATCGAATCGGCGCAGTCGACCGTGCCGCTGTCGGTGACGCGCAGCGAAGACATCGACGACTTGCGGGAGTCGGCGAAGGGAAGGTTTACGCCGGTATCGTAAAGCGCGCTTCAGCCGTGCTCGCCGCGGCGATTCACGATCGACATGAACTCCTGCCGCGTCCGCTCGTCCTGCAGGAAGTCGCCACGAAGGACGTTCGTCTCCATGAACGATGACTCCTGCTCCACTCCGCGCATCACCATGCACATGTGCACGCCGCCCATCCACACCGCCATCCCGCGCGGCTCGAGGATCTTCTCGATCGTGTCGGCGATGTCATGCGCGAGATGCTCCTGCGACTGCAGCCGGCGCATGTGCACCTCGACGATGCGCGGAATCTTCGACGCGCCGATGATCATCTTCTCCGGGATGTAGCCGACGATGAACTGGCCGAAGAACGGCAGGATGTGGTGCGCGCAGAGCGTCTTGTACGTTCCGCCGATCACGACGAGGTTCTGGCAGTTCTTGTCTGCCTGCGAGCATGCTTTTCGAAACACGGTCGTCAGTTTCTTGACGTGGGTGTAGTCGTAGCCGCTTGTCATCGCAACGAGGGACTCCGCCCATCGGCGCGGCGTGTCGAGCAGGTTCTCGTTGTCCATGTCGACGTGCAGGAGCCGCAGCGCCTCGGCCAGATGCTCCGCCAGCCTGACGCGGTCGACAGACGGCCGCGGATTCAGCAGCAGCGAGCGGTCTTCATCGATCAGGGCGGCATCGGTTCCGTTTTGCACGGCAAGCTCTGTGGAAGGCTGTTTCATAGCGCGCAAGTGTACGGCCTGGCACTGCCATCGCATCGCAATTGACGTATGAATGAGCATTCATTCATACTGGCAGATAACGTGTAACGCCTCTCTGGAACAAGGAGTCATCCGTCATGGCCGAAGTGAAAACCCAGGGCGCCGTCGAAGCGATGGAAGTCGCCGAGGCGTCGCGGGAAACGGAGTGGGAAAAGCCGTCGTTCGTCGGACAGCTCTTCCTCGGCAACCTCAATCTCGATCTCATCCATCCGTTCCCGCAGCAGCCGGCGGAGGACAAGGCGGAAGCCGATGATTTCCTGAAGAAGCTGGAGCGCTTCCTCGCGGAAAACGTCGACGCCGACAAGATCGACGCGCAGGGTGAATACGACTACTCGCTGTTCGACGGGTTCACGAAGCTCGGCGCATGGGGCATGAAGATTCCGAAGGAGTACGGCGGACTCGGATTCACCTCCACGAATTACAACCGTGCCATCGGCCTCGTCGCAACCTGGTGCGGGTCGAGCGTGGCGTGGTTGTCCGCACATCAGTCGATCGGCGTTCCCCAGCCGCTGAAGCTGTTCGGCACGGAAGAGCAGAAGCGGAAGTGGCTACCGCGGCTGGCGAAGGGCGCGATCTCCGCGTTCGCACTGACCGAGCCGGGAGTCGGATCCGATCCGGCCAAGATGGAGACACGCGGAGTGCCATCGCCGGATGGCAAGGGGTGGATTCTCAACGGCGAAAAGTTGTGGACGACGAACGGCCTGAAGGCGGAAGTCATCGTCGTGATGGCGCAGACGGCGCCGAAAATCGTCAACGGAAAAGAGAAGAAGCAGATCACCGCCTTCATCGTCGAGATGGACACGCCCGGTGTCGAGATCACGCACCGCTGCCAGTTCATGGGACTGCGCGGCATCGGCAACGTCGTCATCCGATTCAAGGATGTCTTCGTTCCGAAAGAGAACCTGCTGTGGGAAGAAGGGCGCGGCCTGAAGCTGGCGCTGATCACTCTCAACACGGGACGTCTGACGATTCCGGCCGGTTGTGCGGCGGCCGGCCGGCGCATGGTCGAGATCGCCAGGGAGTGGTCCAACGAGCGCGTGCAGTGGGGCGCGCCGATCGGCAAGCACGAGGCGGTGGCCTCGAAGCTCGCGTGGATGGCGTCGCACACGATGGCCATGGAAGCGATCGTGTGGCTGACGTCCGGACTCTCGGATCGTGGCGACGTCGACCTGCGTCTCGAAGCGGCGATGGCGAAATTGTTCAACACCGAGACCGCGTGGACGATGGCGGATCATCTCGTCCAGATCCGCGGAGGCCGCGGTTACGAGACGGCCGACTCGCTGCGTGCGCGCGGCGAGAAGGGCTATCCGGTCGAGAGAATCATGCGCGACATGCGCATCAACCGCATCTTCGAGGGCACGAGCGAGATTCAGCACCTCGTGATCGCGCGTGAAGCGGTCGATCCGCACATGAAGCGCG
>DASVHS010000231.1:0-3906 GCA_036382495.1 Thermoanaerobaculia bacterium
CTGAAGCGGAACGACCGCGTGCAGGCCCGCGCGTATCTCGAGAAGATCGCAGCGTCAGACGTTCGATACGAGAAGAAGCCGCAGGCGGTCGAGTTGCTCGCGAAAGTGAGCTAGTCAGTGTGGATGCGCACTTCAGTGCGCCGCACGGCGGGCTGAAGCCGGCCGCCACACAGAAGCCCGACTCCCACTTGTTACTTCTTCGCGGGCGCGGCGACAACGTCGCTGTAAGCGTCGAACGGTGAACGAACCCAGATCTCCGGATGCGAGCCTTTGTTCTCGATTGTGACCTCGAGCGGCTTGTTCGTGAACCCGATCGTCTGCGTCGCGGCGTAGACCTGCGCTTCGACGGGCTTGCCGGTCAGAGAATCCGTTGCGTTGACCTGGATCTTGTTCACGCCCGGCTTCCATTCCGCGGGCGGGGGGGTGACGGTTACGACCATCGCCGGGACCGCGGTCGGAGTGGGTGTCGTCACCGTCTCGTAGCCGGGTGCGGCGATCGTCATCGTCACCGGGACGGTGTCGCTGTGACCGTCAGCTCGCGGAACACGGACCATTTTTCGCGGCCATTTGAACTGGTAGTAGGTCGTGGGACTGCCGTTCGGTGGATCGGTGGCGTAGATGATCTGACCCTCGAAGCGGATGTCCGCCTGCACAGGCACATGTGTCTCACGATCGATGGCGTAGATCACGATCGGTCCCTTGAAACCGACCGGGATCACGGCCGGGACGGACCACCAGTCCATCTGATGCAACCGCGGTGTCGCCGCGGTGGTCGCGGCGTCCTTCGCGCATTGCTGCGCCTTTTTCCAGGCGGTGCTGCCGAGCTGGTCGACGCCGGAGGAGAACGTATCTGTCCATGTGTGGCACTGCTCGTTGTCGAACGGCTGTTTCTTTGGATCGAAGCGTGGGTCGCAGGTCCCGCGCAGCTCCTGCGAAAAGACATCGTTGCAGAACCACCAGACGCGCCCGGGCGATGCATTGCACGTCGCTCGTTTGACGCAATAGGGCTTCGTCATCAACTTCATTTCGTCGCCGTACAGGTCCGCCCATTTCGGATCCAGGTTGCGAAGGAGGAAGGCATGCGCGGCCTGCTCGAAGTTGACTTCCGTGAATACGACGCAAGGGTCACTCGACGCGCAGGGGTGCGGCGTGTAGTCCGCGGGAAAAATCTCGCTGTGCGGATGCTGCTGCGCGAATGCCGTGGTCGCGAGGAGGAGCAGAAATATCGAAGTTTTCATAGTTCAGTGAAAGCGCGACACCACGAATGCGATGTCGTCGCGAAAATCTTCCGTTGCCGAGAATCCGCTGACGTCGCGGTAGATGGAATCGTAGAGGGACGCCAGGTCGGAGCCGTTCGACTTCTCGATCAGCGATGCCACGCGATCGATCGAGTAGAACTCGCCCTCCGCGTTGCGCTGATCGGTGAGGCCGTCCGTGTATGCGAACAGCGTGTCGCCGGGTGCGATGCTCAAGTGGTGCTCCTCGAAGCTCATATGCGGCATGGCGCCGAGGAGGTGGCCGGGCTGCTCGACGGTGAGGGTCTCGCGTTTGGCGGCGCTATGAAGCAGAAAAGGAGGATGGGCGGCGTTGGAATAGAGCAGGTCGTTGTCCTCGATGCGGAAGAGCTGCGCTGTCGCGAATTGCGCGGGCAGGCTGACGCTGAACAGGAAGTCGTTCAGCTTCGACATGAATTCGGAGAGCGAGCGATCGGGATCGGACTCCGTGTGGATGTAGCTCTTCAGCAGCGACACCAGGATCGCGGCCGGCAGGCCGTGGCCGGAGACGTCCGCGACAAACAGATACATCGAGCTGTTGAGCGCGAAGTAGTCGTAGAAGTCGCCGGACAGCGTCGCGCTCGGCATGTACGCGGAGCGGATCTCGACGTGCGGCGTGCGGAACGGGCCGGACGGGACGAGCGCTTCCTGCACGCGCCGCGCGATATCGAGATCGCGGCGCATCTGATGATTCATGCGCCGCAGCGCATCCTGGGACGCCTTCACGCGCAAGAGCGCGCGCAGCCGCGCAAACAGCACTTCCGTGTCCGAGCCCTTCGTGACGTAATCGTCGGCGCCGGCGGACAGCCCGTCGACAATCGCCTGCGCTGAATCGGCGCCGGTGAGCATCAACACGGGAATCGTCTGCAGCTGAGGATCGGCCTTGATCCGCCGGGCAACCTCGTAGCCGTCCATTCCGGGCATCCGATAGTCGACGACGATGGCGTCCGGAAGGTTCTGCGCCGCGAGACGGAGCCCCTCCTCACCGGACTGGGCGGCAACGACGTCGTAGCCACGCCGCTCCAGGAACCGGCGAGTGACCGCGAGGTCATTCGCGTTGTCGTCGATGAGGACGATGCGTTGCCGGTCAGCCATTCATTTCGGAGGCTACACTACCAGACGATGAAGATCATCGTCGGGCTCGGCAATCCCGGTCCTGAATACGCAAAGACGCGACACAACATCGGCTGGATGGTCATCGATGCGTTCGCGGCGAAGTTCCGCATCCGCATCGACAAGCATGAGAAGGACGCGATGACCGGCGCCGGGCGTGTCGCGGGTGGCAGCGTCCTCGTCGCGAAGCCGCAGACCTATATGAATCAGTCAGGCGACGCCGTGCGGCTGCTCGTCAACGCGTACAGCGAATCGCTCGACGACCTCATCATCGTCTACGACGACATCGACCTGCCTCTCGGCAAATTGCGGATCAAGCCGAACGGCGGCCCGGGGACGCACAACGGCATGCGCTCGATCGTGTCCGCGCTGGCAACGGAGAAATTCGCGCGGTTGCGGATCGGCATCGGCGGCGTCGACAGCAACGGCCGCCTCCGCGACTACGTCCTCGGCGAAATCGCTCCGGACGAAGAGTCGGCCATCACGCGCGCGATCGAGCGCTCCGTCGACGCGCTGCTCTTGTTCGTCCGCGGCGACCTGAAGCGTGCGATGAACGAGTTCAATCGGGACGTCGACGAACCGGCAGATGATCCCGCAAAAACGTAGCCGTCTTCAGAAACGCGTCGCGTGATTGATCGAGGTCGTCGATGATCTCGAATGCGTGTCCGGCATCGGGAAGGTGGATGTGCTGCGCTCCGGTCGCGTCGATGAACTTCTGCGTGGCCGCGGCGTCGTACCAGCCGTCGTGCTCCGCGGTCACCACGAGCATCGGTGTGTCCTTGTTCAGCGCCGGCTGGATCGCCGGGTCGCCGAGGTTGCCGTACCAGAGGGCGAAGGCTTTGGTGATCGGAGAGATGGTCTTCAGCGCGTACGAGTAGCCCGCCGACCGCGACACGATTCCCACCTGCGTGGGGTCGATCTGCAACTCGGGCGCGTGCAGCGTCAGGTACTTCATGACGTCGCGCAGATCGACGGCCGGGTCGCCGCCGCCTTCCTTCGGAATGTCGGGAACAACGATGATCCGATTTGTGCGGACCGCCATCGCTTCGGCAAAGGTCGTGACGAAGCGCATCTGCCGCATCGATTTCATGAACGCGGCGTCCGGCGACTGCCCATTGACGACGATGATCGCGGGGATGCGATCCGTCGCCGTCATGCCGAACGGGTAGTAGACATCCATTCTCGGGCCGCCGAACTTGAACGAGATGTCGCGCTTCACGACGACGTGCTGCATGGCCGGCATGTCCGCAACCACGCCGAGCTTTCCGATCTCGAATTGCGCCGGCACTCCGGGCGCCGCGCCGATCGGCCGATACGACGGATCAGGAATCGTGAAGCCGAGCTCCGTCGAGAGCCACGATTCGCGATCGTTGCGCGCCGCGGCGTTGAAGTTGTGGCCGCCCTCGTACCACTTGTGGAGGGACGGCTCGCCGGTCGCTTTGATGAAGCGGGCGGCCTGATCGCGCGTGATGTATTCGTCGTTGCGCGCGAACTGCAGGAACACGGGCGCGGCGTGCGG
>DASVHS010000232.1:0-12081 GCA_036382495.1 Thermoanaerobaculia bacterium
CGGTCGCTCATTCGCGCCCACATTTCGGGAGCGTGGTTCCACATCCGGCGTGCGATGTCTTCCTTTGTCTCCGCACCGACGAGACGCGACAGCGGCGGTCCAATCCCTCCCTCGCCACGGAGTCCGTGACACGAGGCGCACCGCTTTTCGCGATACACCTCGAAGCCGCGGTTGGTCGATGCGTCGACCGCGTCGTATCGGGAGATGAACAGATAGGCAAAGACATCGGCCAGTTCCTCGTTCCGGAACTCGGGTGTGGCGATGCCCATCGACTGCATAGCGTCCGACATGGCCGGCCAGTGATTCCACATTCTCCCCGCGAGCTGCGTGACGCTGCCGCGGAGCTCGACGCGTCCAAGGTCGGGGCCGATGGTTGCGCCACGACCGAATACGGCATGACACCTGACGCATCCCTTGGCCGCGAACAATTCCTTTCCTTTGACCGGATCGCCGGCCGACTTGAACGCGCGCACGGATCGCCGCTGTCCCTGTGTTCTCAAATAGGCGAAGAGGTCGATGATCTCGTTTCCTCGGAAGGTCGGCACTTCGAGACTGCGCGCATGCATGGTGGCGACCATGACCGGCCCGTGATTCCAGAGATCCTGCGCGATCTGCAGCGGCGGCATGCCGCGCGGCAACGTGTCGAGCCGCGGACCGGTGCGCCCTCCCTCCTTGCCGATGGCATGACACTCGATGCAGTGCTTCTCGGCGAACAGCGATTTTCCGCTCCTCGGATCGCCCGGTTCGTCGAAGTAGTTCAGGAAGTAGAGGAACGCGAGGAGGTCGGGCAACTCACTTCCCTCAAACCGCGGGCGCGTCAACCGCAGCTCCTTCATCTTTTCATCCATCGTCTGCGCGTGGTTCCACATCGCCGCGACGATCTCGTAGAAGGATCCCTTGACCGAGCTGCGGCCGAGATCGGGTCCGATGCGTCCGCCGACACCGCGCACGGCGTGGCACTCCACGCAGCCTTTCGAGACGAACAGCACCTGCCCTCGTGCCGGATTGCCGATGACGCTCGCGGCGCGTCCGTTGACGCTTGCCAGGAATGCGCAGAGGGCGGCGATGGTGATCGCTCTATTCATGGCTCGCTCCCGGCAGATAGCTCAGCACGCGCGTGGTCACTTCGCTGACCGAATGTTCGCGACCTTCGCGGATCTCCCAGATCGATACGATGGGAAAGAATTTCGTGAACAACGCATACAGGAGGATGAAGATGCTGATGAACGCGGCGAAGAGTGACCATTCCACCCATGAAGGCACGTACGACGCTGCGGTCATCGGCAGGCGCGGACTGGAGAGGCTCGGCACGACGATGAGGAAGCGCTCCAGCCACATGCCGATCTCCACGGCGATCGAGGCGGCCACAGTCCCCCACACTTTCGTGCGCGTGCGGTGATTCGCCAGAAGCGCAAAGGGAATGACGAAACAGCACAGCACCATGGTCCAGAACAGCGGCGAGAACTTGCCTTCCGTCTTGGAGAGAAAAATCACCATGTGCATCGGCTCGCCGCCGTAGTACGTGGTGAGGAACTCGGCGAAGGTGAAGTAGAACCACAGGAGGCACATCACCAGGAGAAGTAGACCGAGATTGTTGAAGTGAATCGGCTTCAGATAGTCCTCGAGGTGGTATGCCTTCCGAATGAGGGCCATGGCCAGGATGATCGCGGCGATGCCGGAGAAAATCGCGCCGACGACGAAGTAGGGACCGAAGATCGTCGAGTGCCACATCGGCTGGACGGTCATGGCGAACACCCACGAGACGACGGTGTGTACGCTGACGGCGATCGGGATCACGATCACGGCCATCACGGCGATCGTGCGTTCGAGGATTCGTTTCTGACGCGGTGAGCCGCTCCAACCGAGTGCAAGAGGGCGATAGAGCCAACGTCGTGAGGGCATGCGGTCGCGCAGAATGGCGATGTCGGGGATGAGCGGCAGAAAGAGATAGATGGTGCTCGCTGTCAAATACGTGGCCACCGATGTCACGTCCCACAGCAACGGCGAGGTGAAGTTGCCGTGCAGCAGGACGTTCAGCACGCGATCGGGACGTCCGAGGTCGAGAATGACGCAACCCATCCCGAAGAAGAGCACCAGGACCGTGATCACTTCCGCAGCTCGTGTGATCGCGCGCCGCCACTCCGCCTGAGCGAGTCGGAGAATTGCGGAGATGAGTGTTCCGGCGTGGCTGATGCCGATGAAGAACACGAAATTCGTGATGTACAGGCCCCAGTAAACCGGGACATTGAGTCCGGTCACGCTGAGGCCGCGCCGCAATTGCGTCCACCATGCGAATGCGCCCCAGAGACCGATGGCGAACAACGCGCCGATGAAGATCCAGAACCGCGGCTGCGTCGTCTCGATGGGCGCGAAGAGCCGTTCGTCCTGGTCGAGTTCAGACGTCGCCACCCGATTCTCCTTTCGACAGGTAAATCACCTTCGGCTTCGTCCCCAGCTCGTCGAGGAGCCGGAAGGCGCGCGGACTCGCCGACATACGAGTGACGATGCTGCGCGGATCGTCGAGATCGCCGAAGACCATGGCCTCGGCCGGACAGCTCTCCACACAGGCAGGCAGGTAGTCGCCGTCACGCAACGACCTTCCTTCCATGCTCGCCTGGTCGCGCGCGCGCTGCAGCCGGTGATTGCAGAAAGTGCACTTCTCGACCACGCCGCGCGGACGGACCGAGACATCGGGGCTGAGCGCCTGCTCCATCGGCTCCGGCCATTGGGGAAGTTTCCAGTTGAACTGCCGCACCGTGTACGGACAGGCGGTCGTGCAATAGCGACATCCGATGCAACGCGCGTAGACCTGCCCGACCAGACCTTCATGATCGGGGTTCGTCGCGTGCACCGGACAGACCTTCGTGCATGGCGGGCGCTCGCAGTGCATACAGAGAAGCGGCACGAGATGAAGTCCCGGACGCGTGCCATGCTCGCCCTCCTGGAAAGGAACCAGTCGGAGCCAGGCGATCCCGCGTCCGCGCTCCGAGTCGCTGCGGTCAGCGGGCGGGATGTTGTTCTCCATCTGACAAGCGACCACGCACGCCTGGCAGGCGGTGCAACGGTCGAGATCAATCACCATTCCCCAGCGCGTCATCGGTCAGGTCCTCTTCACTGTGCTCTGATCGGAAGGCGTGGCCTCGCTGACGAGGACCTTCGCTCCTCCGAAATCGGGAAGCAGCGAGAACGGCTCGCGCGCACCGTCGAGAAGGCGCAGCGGATTCGATCCGATCCCTTCGGACCATCGGCCGCCGGCCATCTTTCCCAGTCCCACCGGGATGGCGATGGCGCCCGGCACAATCCGGTCCGTCACTCGCGCCCGGACGAGAATCGCCTGCCGGGCCGAAGCGACACGAATCAGCGCGCCGTCGCGGATGCGGAGAGACGAAGCTGTCTCCGGATGGATTTCGCCCCAGGTCTGCCATCGCTCTTCGTGGCCTGGATCGAGCAGCGCCTGGAGGGACGGCAGCTCCGCGCCGGTACCACCGGCGATCGGGAGAGGCTCGAAGAGGATCAGAGACAGCGAGCCGGCACCTTCCGCCGGTGCTGAAGTGCTCTCGGCGAACTGGCGCACGATGTCAGGGCGGAAATCAAAACGCTTGGAGGCCGTTCGCAGGACGCGCCCCCAGTCTCCGTGATCGTAGAACGGATCCCACCATCCGCCCGATTCGAGCGATCGTTTCCACAGCTCCTCTGCTGTCGAATAGCCGGGCGCCCACCATCCCGCCCCCTCCATCATCCTGACCCATGCCGCGTCGAACGACGTTCCCATGATCGCGCCGCGCCGCGCCTCGAACAGGCGATCGACTTCGGCGTGCATGAGTGCCGGCACGTCAGGCCAGGGAAGAGCGTGTTGAAGTCCGATCCGCCTGGCGAGATCCAGGAACACGTCGCCTGTCGAACGAACGTCGTGCAGTGGCTTTGGCAGAGCAGGAGAGCCGAGGCTGACCATGGGGAACGCGACCGACGCAGGCGATGTGTGAAGACTCCACTGTTCGAGGAAGTGCGGCTCGGGAAGGACCCAGTCGGCGTACAGCGCCGTATCGTTCGGAATCGTCGCAAAAGAGACGACCAGTGGGACATGCTCGACCGCAGCGGCGAAGCGGTCGTGCACAGTCGAGGCATACAGCGGGTCGGCTGCGACGATGAACAACACCTCCGCGCGATACGGCTGTCCCGTGGCGAAAGCCTGCGCCAGTTGCTCCGGATCACCGGCGATCAGCGAATCGCCGCCCACGCCGTCCAGGCGCGGCCGACGATGACCTGCGGCAGCGATGGCGTCGCGCTCGCTGGGCGACACTTCGAGCTGCACATCCTCGGCGACGAGGAGTCCGCCTGGCTGATCGATGTTGCCGGCAACGGCGTTGAGGATGTGAACCGCGAGATGGTCGAAGGCTCGTCCACCGAGCAACGGTCCTTTGTTTGGAGCGAGCGCCAGTCCCTTTTGCGCACCCGCGAATTCGCGCGCGACGCGGAGGATCACGTTGACGGAGACGCCGGTCTCGGCGGCGACCTTCTCGAGCGGAAAATGCTGCTCGAGGATGCCGCTCAACCCGCCGTCCGGTCCATCGTCGAATCCGGTGCTGTTGTCGCCGACGAACTCGCGGTCATGCAGACCTTCCGCGATCATCGCCCCGGCGATGCCGAGCGCGAAGGTGGCGTGCGTACCTGGTTGAATGTGGATCCACTCGTCCGCGGAGGCGGCGGTGATCGAGAGTCGCGGGTCGACATGAACGAGCTTGCCGCGGCGCGCGGCATGGGACTGGCGAAAGTCGCCGTAGGCCCGAGTGGTGTACACGGGAGACGGTGACGCTTCGAGCATCTCCGACCCGAGGGAGAGGATGTAGTCCGCAGCGCGGATGTCGCTGGCCGGCGTTGCGCGAAGGCCCTGCGTGAGGAAAAGCGCGGCGGCGCTGGCTTCGCTTGCGCGGTCGAATGGGATGTCATTTGGTGAACCGAACGCATCGATGAAACGCCGCGCCACGCGCGTTCCGATTTCGCCACCGGCGCCGCGGATCAGGACGACCGATTCCGGTCGCTGTTCTTCGCGGACGGAGCGCAAGCGGGCGGCAATCTCACGAAGCGCGGTTTCCCACGTCGTCGGCCGGAACGAAGCAAGGGCTCCCCGCGGTCCGACGCGGCGCAGCGGAGTGCGGATGCGATCGGGGTGGTAGAGCGCCTGAAGGGCGGCCTGTCCTTTCAGGCAGAGCCGGCCGCCGCTGATCGGATGGAGAGGATTTCCTTCGATCTTCACGACGCGATTCCCGATTCGCCGTGCTCGAATTCCGCATCCGCCGGGGCAGGCGTTACAGACCGACAGAATGAATTCCTCTGGTCCGCGCGGAGGATAGATCGGCTGATTCGCAGAGAGCAGCGCGTTGCTGAAGAGGCGGCCCCCGGGCAAACCGATCGCTGCGCCGGCTGTAGCACCTGCCATCAGACCGATGAATTGACGCCGTGCGATCGTCACCTCAGTTTCCTCCTCTCATCGGTGGCAGGTCGTGCAATCGACCGGGACGCCGCGCTGCTCGTGACAGTTGATGCAGTCTTGCATCTTCAAGCGTGTGACCTGCTGCGGGGGTGATGTGGTCATGGCGATCTTGCCGTGGCATCGCTCACACGGAATCTGTGCTTTCACCACATGCCGGCGATGGGAGTAGAAGATGTGTGACGGCTGGCGAAAGAGGCTGGTCCAGACGAGAGGCCGCCCTTCGTGCAGAAGTCGGACGAGCTTCGCTTCCTCGGCGCTCTTGCCCTGCGGCTGCTCGTGGCAAGTCGCGCACGTGTCGGCGTCCGGCAGGCCGGAGAACGTTTGGGTCTCGTAGAACATGTGGCATGTCGAGCAGCCGATCTGATTCTCCACGACATGCTTGCGATGATTGAAGGCGATCGGCTGGCCGACCGGACCGGAACCGGCGCGTTCGGTCACGAAGCCGATGGCCACCGCTCCGCAGAACGCCACGACGAATGTGGCGATCGCCAGCCGCCGGTCGGGAGCGCCATCTCGTTTTTCGGTTGCCATGCTGTTTCGATCGTTGCTGGCCGCAGCGGCGCTATTTCGCGGCGAAGCTGCGGATGAACTTCACCATGCCGCCGATTTGCTCGCTGGAAAGCTTGTTGCTGAACGAGGGCATCTTTCCTTTTCCCGAGGTGATGATCTTCTGAAGGTCGGCATCGCTTTGCTTCTGCACCTCGGGAGATCCGAGTGCCTTCGCGCCGATCTTCTTTCCCATCGGCGTATTGCCGCTGCCGTCCGCGGCGTGACACGGCGCGCACTTGGACTTGAAGATTGCGGGCGCATCGTCGCCGAACGCGGCACACGGGATGGCCATCGCCAGCAGGCGTACGAACAACCTTGCGAACTGCGTTTGATGAACGTTCATCTATTTCTCCTTACACGAATTCAGGGGGCGATCCTGGACACCTTCAACGAGAGCGTCCTTTCAATGACCTGATGCAGCGACAAGAGAAGCTCGACCGGCGCCTCGCTTTTCGACTGCCACGCCGAGGCGGTGAGATAGATCGTCAAAGCCAGCTCTTCGACATCGGCACGATCGGTCATCGGGCAACGTTCCAGAGTTTCCCGAACGCGGATGTACAGCTCGCCGAGAAGTTCATGGTCGAGTTGCGCAATCCCGAGCCAGTGCCGCAAGTCCTCTTCAGCGGCGCGCATGATGCGGCGTGCGAGAAGGTCGAGCGTTTTTGGAGGAGGATTCATAGACCGATTGCTGTCAGGCTCCTTGCGCAAGCGGAATGCCGCGCTGCCGCCGCGAGGCGGGAGCGGCCGATGAGCAATCATTTCTGTTGGTTAGCTCGGCGCGAGCGGCGACTGCTCGCCGGAGTCGTTGCAGGAATGCCAGAGCCAAACGTTCAACGCCGTGCGTTCGTGCAATTCGTTGCACGTCATGCTGACGGTTTTCGACTACATCTCGAGCTCTTTCATCCGTCGATAGAGAGTCGACGGATCGATGCCCAGACGCCGCGACGCTTCTTCGCGATTGCCGGCCGTGGTGACCAGGACCTGCCGAATGTGCTCTCGTTCGTACGCCCGCACCGACGCTCGAAGATCGTCGGAGCTGTCGTTGAACTTCACCATTCCCGCCAGCTCCGCCGGCAGGTCGAGATCGTCGATCTGTTCATGATCGGTGAGAAGCAACGCGCGTTCGAGGACATTTTCAAGCTCGCGGACATTGCCGCGCCACGAGGCGCTCATCAGGGCACGCAAGGCAGCATTGCTCACCCCTGTGGTCCGTCGTCCCATGCGACGGCTGAGGCGACCGAGGAGGTGCTCGACGAGCGGGGGAATGTCTTCGCGCCTCTCGCGCAGCGGCGGGAGATGGATTTGCACCACGGAGATGCGGAAATAGAGATCTTCGCGGAAACGCTTCTCGGCGATCTCGCGCTGCGGATCGCGATTGGTGGCGGCGACGATGCGCACCTTCATCTTCGTCGGGCGCGTCGCGCCGACACGATAGATCTCCTGCTGGTCGATCGCCCGGAGCAGCTTCGGCTGAAGCTCGACTGGAAGCTCGCAGATTTCGTCGAGAAAGAGTGTGCCGCCGCTGGCCAGCTCGAAGTAGCCGGGCTTGTCGCGGTGGGCGCCGGTGAACGCGCCACGGACGTGGCCGAACAATTCGCTCTCCATCAGGTCGCGCGGCAATGCTGCGGCGTTGACGGCAATGAACGGTGCCCGCTCGTTCTCCGCAGCGTCGTGCAGAGCGCGCGCGACGAGCTCTTTTCCGGTGCCGCTCTCGCCCGTGATCAGCACATTGCTGGTCGACGGTCCCACGCGCGCGATCAGGTCGCGAACACTCTGAATTGCCCGGCTGGAGCCAACGATCGTCGTCCCCGTGGACTGTTCTGAAATCTGTCGCCGTAAGTACCGCAGCTCGCGCTCCTGCTGCCGCTGCTCGACGCAGCGGGCAATCTTCTGGAAGAGGTCTTCCGGCACAATCGGCTTCAGGACGTAATCGACTGCTCCGGCGCGAAATGCGCCGACTGCCGTCTCCACTGTGGCGTGCGCTGTGATGATGATGATCGGCGTGTCCGGACAGAGGTTCGTCAGTTGTGAAATGAGGCCGACGCCGCTGACCCCCGGCATCACCAGATCGCAAATGATGACGTCGGGCGCTCCGCTCTCGAGGCGGCGCAGGGCTTCAGCTCCATCGCCGGCTGTATCGCATTGGTAGCCGTCCTCGCGCAGCAGCGCGGCCATATCCTCACGGAAAACGGCTTCATCATCGATCAGCAGAATTTCAGCGCTCATTTGCAGACCTCTCTCGTCCTGATGTCCGCGCCGCGCCGCCGCCCGGCGGGCAGATCGACCGTGAAGCGCGAACCACGTCCGGGCTCGCTCGTTACGCTGATCGTGCCGCCGTGCGCGTGCACGAGGCTGTAGGAGATGGAAAGGCCGAGTCCTGTCCCCTCACGCTTCGTGGTGAAGAATGGCTCGAAGAGATGCGGTCGCACGGTTTCATCGATGCCGCTTCCGGAGTCGCTAACCAGGATCCTCACGCCGTGATCGTCGGCCGAAGTGGTGGTCTCCAGGGTTCCGCCGCCGGCCATCGCCTCCACTGCGTTGAGCAGAAGATTGATGAACACTTGCAGCAACTGTTCGCGCATGCCATACACCGGCAGGATCTCCTCCTGCAGCCGCTCGCTGAACTGGATGTTGCCGGCGCGCTCATCGAGCTTCACCAGCGACACCGCTTCCGCGACGACGGCGTTGACGTCGATGCTCATCCACGCTTCGGAACGGCTGCGTGCGAGATGCGACACGTTCCGCACGATGCGACCAATGCGATCGATCTGCGTCTGCAGAACGTTGAGGCTCTCAAGATGGAACTCCGGTTCGTGATGACGCTTCATCAGTTGGAGGCGCGCGTGGAGTGACGAAAGGGGGTTGCCGATCTCGTGTGCAACGCCCGCTGCGAGTTGCCCCAACACAGACAGGCGACCGGCGTGCAGCGCTTCCGCTTCGAGAACCTTCCTCGCCGTTACTTCCTCCACCACACCCACGACTTGAACGACGCGCCCATCCGTGTCGCAGACCGGCGAAGTCACATCGCGAAAGAAGCGCGTTCCGCCGCTCTTTCCGGGCAACGCGATCTCCACTTCGCTCTGCTCCTCGCGATGCAGTGCATCCGCGGCAATGCAGGCAACACAGCCACTCCCTTCGCGATGATCATGTGGCCAGGGTGAGCCGACGATGCTGTCCGGCCACCCGAACCACGTCGCCAGCCGCTGATTCATCCAGTCGACCCTCTGGTCGGACCCGATAATGACCATCCCCAGTCCTGCGGCATCAATGACACCTTCGAGCCGCCGACGCTCCATCATCGCTTTTCGCGCGCTCACCTCGAGATCGGCTTCACTCTGCCGCAGACGATCGGTCACCAGTGTCGTGAAGAAGGCCGTGAGCAGCATGACGGCGACGAATGAGACGACTCGGCCGGAGACGAACACCGGGTCGTGCGCTGCGTGAGTGATGTGCATATGCCCTGCGACCATCGTGTGGGAATGAGGGAACAGGAGAATGGTCGCGTGGGGCAGGATCTGGAAAAGCTCACCCAGCGCAAGAAGGCAGAACATCGCGTTGCCGAAGAGTGCCACGCCGATCGCTTTGCGCTTCGGCAGGAGAATCCCGGCGATGATCACGTGAAACAGATAGGCGATCGAAAGCGGATTCTCGATTCCACCGGAGGCGTTCAACATCCCCGTCAGGACTACGAGATCGAGGACACTTTGCGCGATCACCTGCTGGTCGAAGTCACGGCCACGCCGCAATAGCCGCACAAAGATGACGTTGCCGACGACGAGCGCCGTCCAGCAGATCAGGAGCTGTGGAAGATGCTGCGCGGATAGAAGCCCGGTCAACGGTACGGCGATGACGATCAGCGCCAGGCCGAATCCGGCGGCGATCCAGCGCATGTTGATGAACCATCGCAGATGCCCGGCGTTCCATTCCGCATGGTCGAGAAACGCTCCATTCGAGCCATTGAACCTCGGCACGATCGTCTGATGCCGGACGATGTGCCAGGCCACAAATGCCGCCAGCAGCAGGGAGGCCATGATCCCGCGGATCATGTGCAGCAGATGAACGACCTCCATGCTGATGCGCGGAGCGAGAACGTACGTCTCCAGAAGCTGATATGCCGCAAAGAACGCCGAGACGCCCGCGCCACCGAACAAGAGGAGCGATGGAATATCGGCAGAGACGCGGACGGGCGCGCCGACCCCATCGCGACGGGTCTCCATCGATCTCACCTTTCCAAGAACACAAGACTGTAAATCGGGCGCTCGGTAAATGTCGGACGGGCGTCACTCCAGTGCGTGTTCGGCATCACACGAGCGTCGTCGCCGAGACGTCGAGAGGGCTTGACGAAGTGCTCGCCGCGCCTTACATCAGGAGACATCATGAAGAAAACGGACTACGGCATTCGCCGGAAACTGGCCATTCCTTACGACCGGGCTGTCGCTCGCGCGAAAGAAGTGCTGCAGGAGCAGGGTTTCGGCGTGCTGTCGGAAATCGACATCAAGCAAAAGCTGAAAGAGAAGCTCAACGTCGACTTCAAGCGGTACGTGATCCTCGGCGCGTGCAATCCGCCGCTCGCGTACAAAGCATTGCAGGCCGAGCCGGAGATCGGGCTGCTTCTGCCGTGCAACGTGATCGTGTACGAGCTGAACGAAAAGTCGTCGATGGTCTCGGCCATCGACCCGAATTCGATGATCGATGTCATCGGCGAGAACCGCGCGGTCAAAGAAGTCGCGCGCGACGCTCGCACACGACTGGAAAAGGCGATCGCCAGTTTGTAAGTTCGCAGGTCGTACGGTCGCGCGTCATACGCGTACGCGGTGAACGTCACATGCTGTCCCGCACCGCGGCCGTAACTTCTCGCGGTCGGCTATCTCTTCAACGCCATCCTCTGAATCAGGAGAGCCTCATGAAAAAAATCGAAGTCCTCGGGCCTGGCTGCATTCGATGCAAAGAGACGTTTCGCGTCGTGCGTCAGGTTGTCGAGCAAGCGGGAATCCACGCCGAAGTGATCAAAGACGAATCCATCGAGCGGATGATGGCGCTCGGGCTGATGGCGACGCCGGGCCTCGCCGTCGACGGCAAAGTCATTCTCTCCGGACGAATCCCGAAGGCCGACGAAGTCCGCCATCTCCTCGGCGTGGCGTGAGTCAGACTCGCGCGACCTCGCACCGGCTCAGGGCCTGCTCGAGGTCGAGGCGGAGATCGTCGAGGTCCTCACATCCAACAGAGAGTCGGACGAGGCCAGGTGTGACGCCGTCGGCGCGCTGCTCATCGTCTGATAAACCGTTGTGAGTCATCGACGCAGGATGCTCGATCAGTGACTCCACGCCGCCGAGCGACACGGCGAGCGTGATCAAGCGCATCGAGTTCATCATCATGCGGCCCGCGTCCGCTCCGCCACGAAGCTCGAACGCGATGATCGACCCCGGCCCGGACATCTGGCGGATCGCGAGCGCGTATTGAGGATGGGACCGCAATCCGGGATATCGAAGCCATGCGACGTCAGGATGCTGTTCGAGCCATCGCGCGATCGCGAGTGCGTTCGCCTGCGCGCGCTCGACACGCATCCCGAGCGTGCGGATGCCACGCAACACGAGCCAGGCCTGGTGTGGATCCATGGTCATGCCGAAGCCGATCGCCGCTCCTCGTACTTCGTCGAGAACGCGCTGTTCGCGAGTGACGACGATTCCTGCCACGACGTCGGTGTGTCCGTTGAGCGACTTCGTCATCGAGTGGACAACGATGTCGGCACCGAGCTCCAACGGTCGCTGCAGGTGCGGGCCAGCGAATGTGTTGTCGACGACGAGCGGGATTCCTGCCGCGTGCGCAACGGCACCGGCCGCTGCGATGTCGACGAGATCGAGCGTCGGATTCGACGGCGTCTCGATGAAAATCAGCCGCGTCTCCGGACGGATCGCTCGTTTCCATTCGGCCGGATCCGACGTCGCGGCAACGAACGTCGAGCTCACCCCAAGGCGGGCCAGCCGTTTTTCGATGAGACGCTGTGTCGCCCCGTACAGCGGACGAGTCCCGATCACGTGATC
>DASVHS010000233.1:0-2546 GCA_036382495.1 Thermoanaerobaculia bacterium
GCCGTCGATTCGCGCTGTCGTCACCGACGACACGTCCAACGGCGCGCAGGCGCCGGTCCGCTATCACGCCACCGGCCAGCAAGCCCGCTCACTCGCATACATCGTCGACGGTGCCGTGAAGATCGACATCGACGTCAAGCCAGCGATTTGAAAGGCTGAAGGCTGAAGGATGAAGGCTGAAGTAACTGCGTCCTTCTTACCTCAGCCTTCAGCCTTCAGCCTTCAGAAAAGAATTCATGCGCAACGTTTTCGTCCTGCTAATTACTCTGTTATCCACCCCTGTCTTTGCGGTCGCTCCGCAGTTCTGGCGTATCCGCACCGCCGACGATTTCCTCGGCGGCGACATCGAGGGTTTCGCGGTCACGTCGCGCGGCGAGCTTCGTCCCGGACCGACCGCGCGAAAGGTCGCTACATTCACCGATCCGTTCGTTCTCGCGCAGGTCAGCGCGCCGAATGGAGATCATTTTTTCGGCACCGGCAACGAGGGCAAGCTCTATCGCCTTCGGGGCACCGAGCTGAAGTCGATCTACACGGCGCCTGAGCCTGAGATCTACGCGGTGGCGTGGCGCGACGGCGCGGTCTACATCGGCACGTCGCCGAACGGGAAGGTCTACCGCGTCGATCCCGAGAGCGGCAAGGCCACCGCGTTTTACGATCCGAAGCAGGCCTACATCTGGGCGCTTCAGTTCGTCGGGAACGACTTGGCGATCGCGACCGGCGTCGACGGCAAGCTGTTCAAGGTGTCGTCGAACGGCGAAGGCAAGGTGTGGTTCGATTCGTCGGAGACGCATCTGCGCTCGATCGCGGTTCGCCCGAACGGCAGCGTGCTGGTCGGCGCATCGGGCAAGGGTCGAATCTACGCCGTCGCGACCGACGGCTCGGCGCACGCGCTCTACGAGTCGCCGCTGAACGAGATTTCGTCGATCTACATCGATCCGAATGGTGTCGGCTGGGCTTCCGCGGTCAGTAGCGTTCTTCCGTCGACCGCTCCTCAGAAACCGCAGCAGCCGCAGCAACAACAGCAGAAACAACAGACGACATCGACGACGGCGCAGGCCGGCGACGCGAAGAAAGAGGATGCTGCTCCAGCAGCCGAAGTCAGCTTCTCGTTCGACGAATCGGCGAGCAGCGCGAGCGCAGCGCAACCCGGCGCCGGCGAGTTGTACCGGATCAACACCGACGACTTCGTCGAGACCGTGCGGAAGTTCGATCACGAGATGATCTACGCGGTCGACGGCGGCCCGAATGGCTCGATCCTCCTTTCCACCGGCCCGCAGGGGCGCATCTATCAGTGGAAGGCCGGCGAGGTGTCCCTGATCGCGAACGTGCCCGAGAAGCAGGTCGTTTCGATCAGCAGCAGCAACGGCACGACGCTCGTCACGACGACGAACAGCGGCGCCGTGTACCGCCTCGACAACGCTCCCTCGAATCACGCCGAGTTCCGTTCGGCCGCGAAGGACGTGGAGCGCTTCTCGAGGTTCGGTCACTATCGCATCGAAGGCGATCACGTCGACGGCGGCGCGCTGGCGATCGCGTTCCGCACGGGCAACACGCGCAATCCCGACACGACGTGGAGTCCCTGGACGATCGCCACGCCGCAGCCGGAAGGCAACATCTCCGCGCCGCCCGGGCGTTACGTGCAGTGGAAGTTGTCGATGCCGAAGCCGGCGGCTGATGTATCGGTCGACACGGTCACGATCGCGTTCGTCAATCGCAACATCGCGCCGGTGATCGACGCCCTGGCCGTTCAGGATCCCGCCGTTGTGTTCATCACGTCGGCCTATCCGGCCGCACCGCAAGTGGTCGAAGCGACGAATCCCGACGAGTACGGGATCTTCACGAGCCTCGAGAACCCGCGCGATCGGACAGCCGATCCCGGCAAGAAAGTGTTCCGCAAAGGCTTCCGCACGATCGCGTGGCGCGCGCACGATGAAAACGGCGACACGCTGCGCTACTCGGTTTCGTTCCGCCAGAAGGGAAGCAGCAAGTGGCTGCGCCTCCGCGAGAACATCGAAGAGACGCAGGTCAACTTCGATACGTCGCAACTTCCCGACGGCCTCTACGAGCTGCGCCTCGTCGTCAGTGACGCGCTCGATAATCCGGAGATGCCGCTGTCCGACAGCCGCGAAGGCGTCGAGTTCCTGGTCGACAACACGCCGCCGGCGATCGCGGTCACACAGCAGGGGAACGACGTGATCATTCACGTCACCGACAAGCTGTCGCCCGTCGGCAGGGTCGAAGTCTCCGCGGATGCGCAGAAGTGGACGCGACTCATCCCCATCGACGGCATCGCAGACTCGTCCGACGAGACGTACAAGCTGCCGAGGACGGATCTGAGCGGAAAATTCGTGATCATTCGCGCGACAGACGCGTTTTACAACGTGGCGACGGAGTCGGTGAATCTGAAGTAGAGCTTCTGTGTGGCCGCGGGCTTCAGCCCGCGATGTGCATGCCGACACCCGTATAATCCCTTCCGTGAAGCGCTGGGTTGTTGCGTCCCTCTTCGCGGTCGCACTCTTCGGGGGATGCACTCCGGCCGAGCGCCC
>DASVHS010000234.1:0-2117 GCA_036382495.1 Thermoanaerobaculia bacterium
CGCTCGTGCCACATGAAACTCAAGTCGCTCGTGCCACATGAAACTCAAGTCGCTCTTCCGACATGAAACTCAAGTCGCTCGTGCCACATGAAACTCAAGTCGCTCGTGCCACATGAAACTCAAGTCGCTCTTCCGACAGGAAACTCAAGTCGCTCGTGCGACGAGCACCCGCCGCAAAATCTTCCCCGACGGCGACTTCGGGATCTGATCGATGATCTCGATGTAGCGAACGCGTTTGTAACGCGCGACGCGATTCTCCACGTACGTCATGAGATCTTCGGGCGTTGATTGTTCTTTCAACACGACGAAGGCCTTGGGCACCTGGCCGGCTTCTTCGTCGGCGAGAGGGACCACCGCGGCGTCGGCGACCACAGGATGCGACAGAAGAATCGCCTCCAGCTCCGCCGGCGCGATCTGCATCCCTTTGTACTTGATCAGCTCTTTCACGCGGTCGACGACGTAGAACGTGCCGCCGGCATCGGCATATCCGATATCGCCGGTGTGCAGCCATCCATCGGAGTCGATCATCGCCGCGGTCGCAGTCGGATTGTTGAGGTAACCCTTCATCACCTGCGGCCCGCGCACGCAGATCTCCCCTTCTTCGTCCGGCCCAAGCTCCGCGCCCGTTCCGATGGCGGCGATCTTCGCCTCGGTGTTCGGAACGACCGGACCGATTCCCGGCGCGTCGATCTCGCGCGTGACGTGCGTGACCGGCGAGGTCTCCGTCATCCCGTAGCCCTGCGTCATCCCGCAATGAAGTCGGGACGCCGCAGCGCGGGCAACTTCGGGCGGCAGCGGCGCGGCACCGGAGAACAGACGCTTCACCGAGCTGAGGTCGTACTTGTCGACCATCGGACTCTTTGCCAGCGCCAGGACGATCGGCGGCACCACATACGCGTACGACACACGATATTTCTGCAGCGTTGCCAGACACTGCTCGAGATCGAAGCGCGGCATCGTCACGACGGTGGCGCCGATGTGGAGACTGAGATTCATGATGACGACGAGGCCGTAGATGTGAAAGAACGGCAGCACACCGAGCGTCGTGTCGCCCCCTCCCACTCCGAAAACGCGTGCGCTCTGCAGGATGTTCGCGACGAGGTTGTAATGCGTGAGCATCACGCCTTTCGGCAGGCCCGTGGTTCCGCTGGAGTACGGAAGCGCGACGACGTCATTACGCGCATCGATCGAGACATCGGGCGGATCACCGCGTGTCTCCAGCAGTGAGTCGAACGAGTCGCCGAAAACGAAGACTTCGCGCAGATGATTCTCGTGCGCGGCAACGGTGGCCTTGTCGAGGAACGCGGGAGTGGTGACGAGATATCGCGCGCCGGCATCCTTCAATTGGTGACCGAGCTCGGCGGGCGTGTATGCCGGATTGATCGTCGTAACGACGCCACCAAGCAGCGAGACGGCGTGAAACGCGATCGCGTACTCGGGATGATTCGGACTGTAGATCGCGAAGACATCGCCCTTGCGAAAACCGCGCTGCGCAAGACCCGCGGCGGTTGCGCGAACGCCGTCCGCCCATCCGCGATACGTCAGCGTGCGACCGCTCGGCGCATCGATCAGCGCCGCCTTGTCTCCGCGCGCACCGGCATGTTCCAGCAGAAACTGAGTCAGTCCCACTTCAGGGATCGCCAGCGGTTCCTCGGGCGCACGGAAAATCATGGATGCGCGCTACTGTAACAGGAGAGCGGCCGGACGGGTTCAGGCGGTTGTTTCTTCGTCGTCCAGCTCTTCGCCCGCTTCTCTCAACTCCTTCCACTCCTGCACGTTCCACGCACGCGGAAGGACGAGAAAGCTCTTCACTTCCTCTTCGTTGCGGGCAAATGGGATGTCAGCGATGGCGACAATCTCCCAGATAATTCGAAACAGTTTGCCGTCGTACGACAGCGGGCCGGAAAGCGGAATCTCGAACTCGAAGGCGACCTGATTTCCCCCGCCCGCTGTATCGATCACATCCTCTTTCCGCCGGCCTTTTCCTTCGATGCGCCACCGGCAGATCACCCGGAAAGTGCGAGGTGCTTTACCACCGCTGGAGCTCCACGAAGCATGGCCGGTCAGTCGGTCGCCGGTGCGCACGCTTTCCTGCGGGAGCTCAAAGCGGATCATCG
>DASVHS010000235.1:0-2459 GCA_036382495.1 Thermoanaerobaculia bacterium
GCGATGCGATCACCGGGTTTGACGCCGAGGATTCGGAGGCCGGTCGAGAACCAGCGGACCTGGTCGCGGAACTCGGGGACGGTGACGTCCGCCCATTCCGCGCCCTTCTTGAACCGCATCGCCGCCGGGCGGTCGATCGTCGACGTGAGGAAGTAGATGTCGTTCAGCGTCTGGATCTGCATGGGTCAGCAGCAGATCATAGTCGCCTCACGCCACTTTCAGCCACCGCCATAGTTCCGGGATCGTCGGGCGCTTGCCGTACGAGAGGATTCCCACGTGGAAGATCTTCGCCGTCAGCCAGAAGAACGCCGCGATCGTGCAGATCGACACCGCGATCGACAGCAGGATGTGCCACATCGGCGGTTCGGCGACGAGCGTGCGCACATACATCGTCAGCGGACCGAAGACGGGCGCCAGCGACATGCCGACGGCGAGGTTCGAGTCGGGGTTCGTGATGATGATGCTGAGCAGGAACCACGGAAGCATCATCGTCATCGTGATCGGGGCGATCATCTGCTGCGCTTCCTTCTCGGAGTTGCAGACCGCGCCGCCGATCGCGTAGATGCAGACGTACGTGAGGAACGCCAGGATGAAGAAGATCGCGAAGTAAACGAACGTCGCCGGACGCACGAGTTGCATCACGCCCTCGCCCGCAACCGAGGCAACCGCTGCCCCGAACGTACCGGCGATCCCGGCCATCAGGAACCACACCGTGATCTGCGTCAGGCCGACCGCTGCGACGCCGAGGATCTTGCCGACCAGGAGCTGTGTGGAAGACATCGACGAGATGAGGACCTCGACCACGCGATCGGTCTTTTCCTGAATGATGCCGCGCATGACCTCGAGGCCGTAGATGAATGACGGAATGAAGAGCAGCGCCGTCAGGACGAAGCCGATGACGAAGTTCTGCGCGCCACCTTTTTTCTGTTCGCCGCTTTTCGAGATCTGGACGGCGTCGACCTTCAGCGACTTCATGACGCGATCGAGCTGTGTGTCCGACATCCCAAGTCCGGCAAGGCGCTTCCGCTGCACGGCCTCGTTCGTCATCGAGCTCAGTTGCGACTCGGACACGAAGTCCGTCGCCGAACGGCTGTAGTACTTCAGCATCGCCTCGGAGTTGTCGAGCGCTTGCGAGGGGATGACGAAGACGCCGTCGAGCCGCACGTTCTTGTCGTCCGACGAGAGACGGCTGAGGTACGGCTTCGTCGCGGCGTCGAGATCGGTCTGGCTGTGCGCGTCAACGTACTGGAGATCGAGCAGCGAAGAAGCCCGGCGCGGACGCTTCACAGGTGCTGACGTCTTCGGAGTGTTGTCGCCCGCCACCACCGGCTTGCTGAAGGTCTCGCGCAGCGCACCGGTTCCGTCGATGACCGCAACTTTCTTGACGCCCAACCCGCGCGACGCGACGCCGATGACGACGTACATGAACCCGCCCATCAACAGCGGCAGGAGGAACGTCATCACGATGAACATCTTCTTCCGCACCGCCGAGAGGTACTCGCGTTTGAACACTGCAATCAGCTTCTTCACTTCGTCACCTCGGCGTCGGCCAGCGAGTCGTGCCCGACTTTGTCGATGAAGATCGCCTCGAGCGAAGGCGTGGCCATCTCGAAACGGCGGATCCGCAACCGGCCCATCGCCGCCTGCAGAATCTTCTGCGGATCGCTTCCCTCGCTGAGCGTGAGCTCGGCGCTGTTGTTGACGATCGATGACCTGCGAACATCCGGCAACTCGCCGAGGAAGGCTCCGTCGCCTTCGAATTCGAGGTGGAGTGTGTTCTTGCCGAACGACGAACGAACCTGATCGATGTCGCCGTTCAGGACGACTTTCCCGCGATGGATGAGGACGATGTCGTCGGCCATCCGCTCTGCCTCGCCCATCATGTGCGTCGAAAGCAGGATCGTGCGGCCTTCATCGCGCAACTCGCGCAGCAGGTTGCGGACGAGGACCATGTTCACCGGGTCGAGACCCGATTGCGGCTCATCGAGGATGATGAGATCGGGATCGTGAAGCAGCGTGCCGATGAGCTGGATCTTCTGCTGGTTGCCCTTCGACAGCTCTTCGACTTTCGCGTCGCGCTTATCGGTGAGCTCGAAGCGCTCCAGCCAGCGATCGATGGCAGGGCGGACGTCCGCCGGCCGCTTTCCCTTGATTTCGGCAAGGAAGAGCAGCATCTCCACGATCTTCATCTGCTTGTAGAGACCGCGTTCTTCGGGGAGGTAGCCGATGCGGTCGCGGAACGACATGCCGTTCTCGGCGCCGCGCCATTCGATTGATCCGGCGTCCGGCATGAAGATGCCGGTGATCATGCGGATCGTCGTGGTCTTCCCGGCGCCGTTGCGGCCGAGAAGACCAGTGATCGTTCCGCGACGGATGGAGAATGAGACGCCGTCAACAGCGCGCACGTCGCCAAAGGTCTTGACGACGTCACGTACAGCCAGAATTTCGGACATTTGACC
>DASVHS010000236.1:0-2605 GCA_036382495.1 Thermoanaerobaculia bacterium
TGGGAAGGTCACGGGACGGTCTACGAGCACATCACGGTCAGCGATGACTGGGGAAAGATCGTCGCCGACGATGGTGCGCTGATCAACAGCACCTTCACGATGCTGACCGTGCCGGCGACGTCGAAGAACATCACTCTTGCACCCGGCTGGCGCATTGCGTCGGGCGAGCGAAGCGGCGACCTCGCCGTGTCGCGCGTTCCTCAGTAGCGCGAGGCCCAGTCGCGCATGACTTCTCAACCGCCGCTCTCTCAACGCCAGCGCATCGTCTTCTGGACGACTGCCGTGGTCTGCGGGGCTTCGCGATTTCTGGCCATGGCCCGCTCGATGTGGGACTGGGACGAGGCGCTCTTCTCGCTGGGCATGCGCAGCTACGACGTCACGATGCATCATCCGCATCCGCCGGGATTTCCGGTCTACATCGCGATGGGGAAGCTGCTGCGGCTCATCCTGCCGAGTGATTTCCGCGCGCTGCAGACGGTGAACCTCATCGCCGGCGTCCTGGCGTTTCCGGCGATGTTTCTTCTCGCCCGCGAGCTGCGGTTGCGCTTCGAGATTTCGATCATCGCCGCGGCGCTGTTCGCGTTCTTTCCGAACGTCTGGTTCTTCGGCGGTACCGCATTCAGCGACGTGCCATCGATCGTCATCGTGATCTTCGCGGTCGTCTTCCTTCTTCGCGGCCGCGACTCCACGCGCGACTATCTCCTCGGCACATTTCTTCTCGCGCTGGCGATCGGGATGCGTCCGCAGAACCTGTTGATGGGGTTGTTCCCCGGCATCCTGGCGACGATGCGCCGTCCCGCTCGCGACATTGCCGCGGCGCTGGCCATCGGCGTCGTCGTTGTCGCGCTCGCGTACGGCGGTGCGATCTACGCGACCGGAAGCGTGCACGATTACATCGGCACCGTTCGCGCACACGGTGACTACATCGCGCGCATCGACTCGTTCCGTTCGCCGGACCGGCCGCCACTCTGGCGTCTGTTCGATCGTTTCTTCATCAAACAGTACGAGCATCCCGCGCTGAGCGTGATCACGTCGATCTTCGTGGGCATCTCACTGTTCGGTGCGGTTCGCGCGCGCGACCGGGCCATGCTCGACAATTTCCTGATCTTCGGACCGTTCGCGATCTCGGCGTGGCTGATGCTGGACAGGTTCAGCATCAACCGTTTCTCGATCGGTTACGCGCCGATGTTCGCGATCTTCGCCGCGGACGGCATCGCCCGAGCTTCGCGCGGCTCACGCGCGATCGAAGCCGCGCTCGCCGCGATCCTCGCCGGAGCGTTCATCGGCTGGACCGTTCCCGCGTTCACGCCTGTTCGTCGTGACGTCGCGCCATCGGTGCTGGCCGTCGAGGCAGCGCTGAAGTCGGTCAGCCCGTCGACGGGACGCCTGTACGTCGGATACTCGATGACGCCGTTCATCGAATATCTCGCGCCGTCGTTTCCGATCACTCGCGTGATGGACGACCGAGCCATTCCGTTGACGCCCGCGCCAGGCCGTGTGCTTCTCGCCGAAGTCTCCGAGCCCACGCCGGGAGGCACGCTCTTCACGCGCGATCGCGACCGGCTCTGGAACATCGCCCGGCGCCACTACTTCGAGGTCGTCCTGCGCCCGCTGTCCAACGCCGGGCAATTCGGCGCCGGCTGGTATCCGCCGGAGCAGCAGGGGATGGACGAGTGGCGATGGATGGGTGCGAGCAGTCTGACGACTTTGCTTCCGGCGCAAAATCAGACTGTGCTTCGCCTGAACTTCTCGATTCCCGGCGAGCTCGTCTCGAAACAGCCGGTCATCACGGTCTCGCTGAACGGAAAAACGCTCGAGCGAATCCGCGCGACGACTGCAGAGATCTCACGCGACTACCACGTGACGCCGCTCGGCGCTCCGAACGTCCTGCAGCTCTCCACCGATCAGACGACGAAGGACGCTGTGAGCGGTCGCGACCTCGGTCTGCGCGTGCGGTTCATCTCTTGGGGGCCTGGCTAGCGGTTGTCTCCGCCGCCACCTTGCGCCGGGGAAAGTCGATGACGCGGGCGGCCAGGAGTCGTTTGAAGGCGCGCAGCGCTTCGAGCTCCTGCATCGGCGTGATGCGCAGGATGTCGCGGATCGTCAGACGCCCGTCGATGCGCGACAGAAGGAAGCCCTCGGCCGGTTCGATGTTCAGCCGCGACATCGCCTCCTCGCCGATCGTCACCACCGGCACGTCCTCTTTCGTGAAGTTGTGCTCGTAGACGGAACGTTCGAACCCGCGCGTCACTTCGACGAGCTCCTGCACGATGTTCGGCCGCCCCGGATTCGCACCGATGAGTCCCTTGAGCATCTCCATCGCCTCGGTCCATCGGCCCGCGGCCGCCGCAGCCCGTGCATCGTCGATCTTGCGCGCCAGACGTTTCTCGCGATCGACTGCTGCGGTGATGTCTGTCGGATGAATCAGGCGATGCGACAACAGCTCGGAGATTCCCCGATAGATCTTGAACCGGCTGAACGGCAGCCGCTCCGTCAACTCGGCGACGTTGATGTTCGCTTCGATCTTCGTGAATACATGCCGGGCCACGAGCGCGTCTTCCCACTTCGCTTTCTCGTCGAACGCCTCGTCGTTGGATTCGAAGAA
>DASVHS010000237.1:0-2862 GCA_036382495.1 Thermoanaerobaculia bacterium
CGCAGTATCGCGAGGCGTATGAGCGCGTGATCGCCGGGGTACGCGTCGGGGTCTTGGGAACCTCTGCACAAGTCCGGCGCGTGGCGTTGCGTGCGCCGCCGTGCCGTCTGCGACGGCCCGGCGCCGCCCGCAACCCGAAGGGCTGACGGCGGTTGCGGGTCGATACCGACGGCGCTCGTCGTCAACGATGCCACCGCATCGCCTCCTCCTCGCGCCGGCGGTCTCGACACGCAAGCGCAGTCAGCGCCGCGCGCCGGACTTGTGCAGAGGTTCCCTAGGGCTCAGCCCTCAATCCACCCTGCGGGCCGGCGTTGCTGTAGATCTCCGCATACCTCCGATAGCTGTTCATCACTTTGCGGATGTAATCCTTCGTCTCGTCGAAGTTGACTGACGAGAGAAAAAAATCGTCGCCGGGTGCAGGCGCGAGTCGGGACCACAACGCTACCTGCTTCGGTCCGGCGTTGTACGCGCCCGCGGTCATGTAGCGATTTCCGCCGAACTGCTTCGACAGTTCGCTCACATATTTGGCTCCGAGCTGAATGATCACGCGAGGATCGTAGAGGTCTTCCGGCGCGACATCGACGATGCCGACCGCGCGACCGATGTCACGCGCAGTCGTGATGATGAACTGCAACAGACCACGCGCCGCCGCCGCCGATTTGGCGCGTGGGTTGAACCGCGACTCTTCGCGCATGATCGCCAGCACGAGGGTCGGATCAGCACCGAATCTCTTTGAGTCCTCCTCGATGAACGACTCGAAGTAACGCGGATACAGGAGCTTTCGCAGCGTGAGCGGCAGAAGGTCGGGCAGGTAGTCGGCGGGAACGCTCTTCATCAGCACTTCCACCGCGTAGATCGATTCCTTCGAGGACGCGCCGCGGTTCAACGCAACAGACTGCGTCAAGGCGGAGCCCAGCGGATGGAGCGGATATTTCTGGCGGATCTCGTCGGGCACTTCATCGTACAAGCCCATCGCCATAAGCAGCGATGCGCGATCGCTCGGATCGACGTTGGGGAAAGCCGGCAACCGCTGCGGTTGCAGTGTGAGGATGTTCTTGTACGCCGGAATCTGCTGATAGATCGACGCGAGACGCTGCAGCTCGGCGGTGCGATTGCGCGAGGAAAGAAGGATGCGATCGGTCTCGATCTGCTTCGCGACTGCGAACTGCTTCGACGCGATCAGGTTTCCCACCTGCGCGTCGCGGACCGTAAGCTCCTGCGTGACGCGGGCTTGCATGGCCGGACTCTCCAGCCGTTCACGGGCGAAGTACGCGAAGTGTGTGGGAACGGTTGCGCGCAGCACGGCGAGGTACGCGTTGAATGCCGCGTGCGGATCGCGTGACTCGAGAGCACGCGCGCGCCAGTAACCAAACTCGGTCACGTCGTACTTGCTCAACATCTTCGGCGGGACGGAGTTGAGCGCCGAGATCGCCGCGGTGTTGTTGCCCGCGCCCAGCATGCCGATCGCGTACGCGAGCGACCCGTCGGCGATCGCCGGATCCTTCGGCGCGATTTTGCGCAGCAGCTGCAGGTCGGTCGCCGCTTCCGCAAAGCGCTTTTGCTTGACACGGGTCCGGATCCGCTGCGTGAGTGCGGCTGTCGTTGCCGGAAATAGTCCTGGCAATGCGATCGTCGCGGTCATCAGCCGTTCCGCTCCGGCGTCATCGCCGCGAAGCTGCGCCGCACGCGACGCGTGGAACAGGAACGTCGCCTTCGCCTTCGGATCGGCCGTCGAGTTCGCGCCGCGCATGTACGTCTGCTCCGCTTCGGCGTATTTTTCGTCGCCGAAGTAACTCCGGCCGATCTGGAACAGCAGGTCATCGCGCCGCGCGGGAAGTCCAGCCAGCGCGGCGGTGAGAAGCGCTACGGCGCGATCGAAGTGCCGGTGATTGCGGAACGAATCGCCGAGTGTTGCCTTCTGCTGCGGCGTCATCCGCGCGATGAGATCGGGGCGATCGACGGCGCGACTCACGCGGTCGGACGCATCGTCGGTGGTACCGGCCGCCAGCAGCGCCATCGCGTTCGCGAAGGCATCTCCCGCCCGTCCGGCGCGAATCTGCGACTCGACGATTCGTGCGCTCAATTCACGCCGGCGCGCGGTATCGGACGACGGCGTGAGTTTGCCGGCGAATGCGATGAGCGGCGCTGGGTCTTTGAGCGAGCTCAGATACTCGGCTTCATCGTCGATCGCCTGATCGCGATACGCCGAGCGCGGATATTCAGCGATGAGGGACTGCCGCGCCCGGCTCGCTCCCGCGCGATCGTTTTTCGCATCGTCGATTTCGGCCTGATGGTAAAGCGCGAGATCACGGAACCGGCTCCTCGCGTCCAGATACGACGCCAGCTTCGCCGAGGCCTCGGCCAGTTCGTTGCGCTCGATCAAGACACGCGCATCGAGATAAGCCAGCGAGTACGTTGCGTAGAGGTCGGGATGCTGCTTCTCGATCACGTCGAGCAGCTCCTCGAGATCCTTCGGCGCGAGGCGGTCGAACGTTTCGCTCCACTGCTCGACCGGCGGGATCGTCGCCGGCGGTTTGACCGGCTTTTCCGCCGGCGCGACCCGGAAAACGCGATGGCGCTGCAGGCGCTGCCGCGAGAGCACGGTGGCGAAGATGATGATCGCGGCGAGGAGCACTGCTCCTGCCGCCACGGGGATTGCGACGCGTTTCCTCAAAGCTCGTCAGGCGCGAGCGTGCCGCTCAAAACGGCCTGCGGCGCGCGCCGGAGTATCTCCGCTCGTGCAATCGCATAGCCAAGGATCGCGTCGACGAGCATCCGCTGCCCGTCGCGCGACAGCAGGATCAGCACTTTCTTCTTCACCTCGCGGATCTCGATGATGTCTTCCCAGCGCATCCAGCGGCC
>DASVHS010000238.1:0-3783 GCA_036382495.1 Thermoanaerobaculia bacterium
TGCACCATCGTGTCGACGGCGCGATGACCCTCACCGCTCATGATTCGATCGAGGGCCTGGAGAAAATGTTTCTCGATGGTCTTATGTCCCGGCTGTCCGATGTACTCCTCGGCCAGGGCGCGGATGCGGGCGGCCAGATCGATGAGCTCTCCGTTCTCTTCGTCTGAGGGTCGCTCAACTTTTTTTTTTAAAAGTACGAGCTCTCCGGTGATCATGCCGTACATGATCTTGGCGACGTCGAACGACGACATGTTCAGCGTCTTGCCGATGTCGGCGATCGAGCGGCGTCCGTCGATCTTCGTGACCAGCATCCACTCGTGCGGGTTGAGCGTGACCTGCTCATGACGGTTGTCGCGCGCCAGCAGCTCCGGAACGTGCTCGACCGACGGGATTTTCTTCGAGAGCACGCGCCACTCGTCGAGACGGCGCGCTGCCTCCATCAGAAGGTTCGTGTTCGACTTCGAGATCGTCTGCCGCTCGGGCTCGTCACCGGGGTTGAACTGAAAGTCGCCCGAATTCCAGATCGCCAGCGAATAGATCGCTTCTTCGCCGATCAGATCCCCGACCGAGGCGTGCACCATCTGGCCGTTCTTGAGGAAGATCAATCCGTGGTCGGAATCGCGCGTCAGCGTGAATTTGCCGGTCTTCCCCGACACACTCACGAGCTGGATGATGTCGGGCAGCGCCAGCTCTTTCAGCGAACCCTGGAATGCCATTTTGCTCCGATGATGAGTCGCGCAATCGCCCGCAGCCTAAGAACTTAGCGATTCGTCCGGACGTCCGTGTTGAGAGTAAACCACGGGTAAGGAACCGTCAAGGAAAGGGCGGGAAAAGGAGGTTCGTTCGACGTCCTGTCCATGAAAATCTGAATTTCGAAGTTCGAAGTTCGAATTAAGAATTAAGAAGTTGGCAGCGAAGGGCTAAGCCTCTCAATTCTTCATTCTTAATTCGAAACTCGAACTTCGAAATTCAGATTTTGTTCATCCCTCATCCTTCCCTCACCCTCACCCGTCCGCCTTCCTCAACAGCAGTCACTGCCCACATGCTGAAAGCAACCGCGGCGACCAGCCCCGTCACGATCCGAATCCCGTTCGTGCTCTCGCGCAGGCCGGTCGCCTGCGTGAGTCCGTCGATCAGCATCGGGACTGCTGCCGCATACACGATCACGCGCATCACTCGCTCTTCGAGCAGCGGGATCACCATGAAGACGGCGACGCCGGCGATCAGGCCGATGTAGATCGCCGTGCAGCGCGCGCAGATCGGCATCGGCACGCCGAACATCGTCAGGCATCGCCGCTCGATCCCGTGACACATCACCCGGAACAGCACGCGCCATCGTGGAGATGCGCCATGCGCGACTGCCCACGCGCACAGCATGCTCGCGCCGAGGATCAACGCTGCTGCGGACGCGAGGAACGCGGCGACGATGCGCGTATCGCGTCTCATGATTGTGGTGCGGCCCGCCAGACGGTCGCGAACGCGTATCCCGTCACCAGCACGGCCCAGAAGAATGTGAAGATCACTCCCACACATAAAAGTGCCAGGCCGGCGAAGCTGAGAATGTAAGCGACGAGCTCGGTTACGAGCGCCAGCAGATAGTTGCCGATGTTCCGAGTGATGAAAACCCAGACTTCCCTGAGCTCGAATGCCGCACCGAACCGTCGCGTCGCGATCACTCTCAACATCGCCGCCGGCAGGATGAGCGTGATCACGAAACTCAACATCGAGACGACACACGACGCGCACGTCACGATCCCCGCTCCGACTTCGTGAAGGCCGGGTTGAGTCACGTTGTCGACGAACGCGGCCGGAATCGCGACGAGAATTGACAGAACCGAAACCGGAAGCATGTAGATCAGACTGACTGCGAAAAGGACCAGACCCTCCCCGAAAAATTCGCCGAGGTCGTCCCATTCGGGGAGCGGTCGCGGGTCGCCGGCGATGATGTTCCGCGTCATCCTCGCGATATAACCGAGGAGAAACGGGATGCCGGCCACGACCGTGGACAAGAGAACGAACAGCCCGCCGAGCATGACTTTCGGCATCCATCGCGGGTCGTCGAACAGGAAGACGAACGGTCGCAGGACGTCGTATCCTGATGACGACGGCGGCTGCGGCGGTGGAGGCTGAGGCGGTGCGTAAACATCCGACATCGCGACCGCAGTCTAACAGTCGAAACGTGGAAGAAACCCGTTGCGTCTAACCTTGTAGCCAAACGCGTGCACGAAGACATCGAACTGCTTGTGGATGAAGGGGCAACGGACGAAACGCCGGGTTTCCGCGTGTCCGGGCCGACGCTCGTTTCGATCGTCGTTCATGCGCTGCTGATCCTCTTTCTCATCCACGCGTATCACCCCGTCCGCTCGGACGACAAAGCCGCGCCGATCGCGCACTACATCGAGCTCATCAAGCAGAACCCGCGCAACTTCACAGAAGCTCCGGGACCGAAGATCGCCAAGGCGCCTCTGAACGCTCCGTATTCAGACGCGAATCGGAAAGCGTCGGGGCCGAAGCCGAACGGCAATCAGCCGACAATTCGTCCCGGCGACGGTCGCGTTGCCTCGTACACACCTCCGAGCGCGCCGCAACCGGTCCCTCAGCAACAACAACAGCAGCAGGCGCAGCAAGCCACTCAGCCGTCGGCGGACCCGCAGCGTCAGGCGCAGTCGCAGCTGCCTCCAGACATCGCGAACAATTCGCGCATGCCGGCGCTGCGTACGACTCAAGCAGCAGCGACCGGCGGACAGGTCAACTGGCACTCCGTCATCAAGGAAGTGAAAGTCGCATCGCTCGGTGGCAACGAGTCACTCGACGTCGGCAAGCTCGGCGGCGGTGGCGGAGAAAAGGGATTCTTCGAACAGGGCCCGGTCTCATTCGAGACGCAGTGGTACGACTGGGGCGAATACGCCCAGTCGATGGTCAGCAAGATCCGCGTCAACTGGTACGAGGTGATGCCTCCGCTGATCCGCACCGGCATGAAGGGCGTCGTCACGATCCGCTTCACGATTCAACACGATGGCAGCATTACCGACGTGGAGATGCTCAACAGCTCGGCCGTGCCGCCGTACGACTTCGCTGCGAAGAAGGCGATCGAGCTGTCGTCGAAGCTCAATCCGCTGCCGAAGGATTTCCCCGAGGCGAGTGAACGTGTGACGTGCATGTTCTTCTACAACTCGGAACCGCCCGTTAAATAGGTCGCCGGGTCGCTGGGTATCCGGGTCGCTGGGGTACTCTCTTTCTCGTGGACCTAGCGAGCCAGCGACCCGGCGTCCCAGCGACGTCCTCATCGTTGCGGATCCCGCGCTTCGTCACCATCCTCCTCCTCCTGCTGGTCACAGCCGGAATCGTGTCGCTCACCATCTGGAGCTCCGGCCGGATCTACACGAAAGTGGACGCGCACCCGTTCGATGATCTCCGGCACCTCGCGCACCGTGTCGAGCACCGGCCGGTCTCGACCCAGATCCTGGCGGTGATCATCGTCCCGATCATCGGCAACATCCTCCTGTTCGTGCCGTGGGGCTTTCTGATGTTCATCACGCTGTACAGCACGGACCGGCCGACGCTGCAGACGTACTTGTTGACGATCCTCCTCGGCTTCACGTTCACGCTGACGATCGAAGCGTGGCAATACTTCCTCCCCTCCCGCGTCACCGACATCAACGACGTGATCTGGAACACAGCCGGCACCGTGCTCGGCGCCGTCCTCGGGCACATGAGGCTGCGCGTGCGGTTCGAGTTTCGTTAGCGGGGCTATACTTCGGGGATCGGTCAACAGTCGTGATC
>DASVHS010000239.1:0-9544 GCA_036382495.1 Thermoanaerobaculia bacterium
TGCCGCCGATGATTCTCGCGGCACTCATCATCGGCCACATCACGATCAACGCCGTGCCGATGTTCGATCCGAAGGAAGCCAGTCACGGCAGTTTCTATCGTGGGGCCAACATCCTTCACGTACAGACGAGAACGGCGCTGCTGCGAAGCTTTCTTCTCTTCCACGAAGGCGATGAGTACAAGCCGCCAACTCTCGCCGAAACCGAACGCAACCTCCGCCAGCTCGACTTCCTGAAAACCGTGTCCGTGAAGGCCAGCGAGCCGCACGACGGCGTCGTCGACGTCGCCGTCGTGACGCAGGACGCGTGGACGACCGACGTCAACGGCGACTTCTCGAACGACGGAGGAATAGCCGCTTACGACTTCGATGTCACGCAGAAGGATCTCCTCGGCACGGGGAGCGAGCTCGAGCTCCACCTTGATCACGGCGTCGAGCGCAACGCGAACAAGATCGAGTTTCTGCACCCGGCGGCGATCGGCCCGTACTGGAACCTCGACACGCTCTACTCGAGGAATTCCGACGGCGACGAGCAGAAGTTCGCGCTCGATCGTCCGCTGTTTTCTTACGAGACGGGTTGGACGGCCAGCTTTCTGTTCGATCATCTTCTGCGCGACGCCCGTTACTTCAGCGACGGCCAGGTGGCGGCCCGATTCCGTCAGGAGCATCGCCAGTTCGTCGTCGAGCGCTCGCACGTTCTCCACGCGGACGAGTGGGGATCCTCGCGACTGAGTGGAGGCCTCGACTTTCTCAGCGACGAGTTCGCGCCGCTGCCGTCGCGACCGAACGACGCAATTCCCGACGCGCGCCGTTTCCACTTCCTGCAGGCCGGGTATGACCTGACCGGGTTCCACTACGTCAAACTCAATTACGTCGACCGTGATCTCCGCGAGCAGGACTTCAACCTCGGTCACTCGCTCAGCATCCGGCTCGGAATCTCGCCTCGCGATCGATCGACGAAATCGACACTGGCCATGCTTCGCGCCAGTGACTCGGCCGGGCACGCATTCAGCGACCACGCCTTTCTCCTCGGGCGTATCGATATTTACAGCCGCGCGCCGCGACAACGGAACACGACCATCTCCGCCGAAGTGCGCTTCGTGCAGCGGTTCGAAACTAGTTTCCCGCAAGCGTTCGTTTCGCGCGTTCGTGTGGATCACGGCTGGCAACTCGATCGCGACTCTCAGTTTCTTGCCGACGGGCAGAACGGACTTCGCGCCTATCCCGACTTCGCGTTCGAAGGACGCCAGCGCGTCCTCATCAACTTCGAACAGCGTCTCTTCCTCGGCCGCGAGATCCTGCAGATTTTCGCGCCGAGCCTGGCGGCGTTCGCCGACAGCGGTCAGGCGTTCGATCGCAATTTCAATTTCTCGCGGATGAAGACGGACGCCGGCCTTGGGCTGCGCATCGCCATGTCGCGTTTCGAGTCGGCATTGCTGCGAATCGATTACGCGTATGCGCTGAACGACAGTCCGATCAGCCGCCGTGGACATGTGTGGTCGATCTCGACCGTGCACGCATTCTGATCAGAATCGAAAGCTCACGCCGGAAGCCAGCACGAGGAGATGAACGCTCGCTTCGAGATCATCGAGCGGGAAATTGACGCGACGAACTTCCACAGTCGAAGCATACGGCTCGTATTTCAGATCGGCGAAGAGATGAACGTGCGGAAGCATCCGATAGTCGGCGCCCGTGTTGATGATGAGCGCCGCATGGTCGGGAGTCCCCGCACGAAACAGCGTCAGCCCGCCTGAAGACACCTCGCGCAATTCGCGCACCGCGGGCAGGGTGATTCCCAGTCCGGCGTAACCTCTCAGATCGGATTGTCCGTAGACCTTTCTGAGGATGGCATCGCGATACTCGAGTGAGAGGTGCGACCGGCCTGGTTCGCCGCCGTTCGCTCTCAACGTGACCGGGATGGTGCCGCGCGAGTCCGTGACGCTGAGAGCGATCCCACGTCCCAGAAACACGCTGAGTCCGGCACCACCTCTGACGCGCGGCGCGAGTCTCAGCGTCGCATCGAGACGGCGTATGTTTCCGTTCGCAATCGGATCCGTCCACGCGCCAAACAGTTCGAATCCGATCGTGTCCGCGGAGGCGGTGCTGGCGATCATGAGCACCAGCGCAGCGAGCAGGCGCCTCGATGTCATTGGATCTCCTGGCACAGCATCAGGTACTGGTCGCGTTTCAGCACAACGCAATCGGGCTCGCGGCATGCGGCCGCCTGCCATGCCGGCATGAGTAACAGTTGCTGACGTCGCTTTGGCGCGAGAGCCCGCGGCATGCGCCCGACCTGTCTCACGCGCGCACCGCCATAACTCGAGCTGACCGTCGGACTGAACAAACCGACCGTCGTCAGATCTTCGCCGGCGTGTTCGGTCCACGCGTCGTGCGACAGCCGCACGAGTGGCCCGCGAAGCGATCGATCCGCAAACGGCAGGACCATCGTTGAAATTGTGCTGAGTGCGAGACAGTTCAGCATCAGCGCGCCGGCGAGCGACTTCCACAGCATTCGCGAACGCCGGTCGAGTTGAAGCCCGAAAGCCCGAAGCTCCAGGAGTTGCATCGCTAAGGCGCCCCCGATGATGACCAGTCCGATCCGGACAGAGATCGGCACCGGCTCGATCGCAGAAAGCATCATCGCCGCTCGCGGTGTGTAGGAAGGATGAATCCACACATCTGCGCCGGCGCCGAGGAGGATGAAGGCGCCGGCGATGGGAGTGAGACAAACGTAGGCGGCAAAGGCCAGCCAGCGGGCCCGTTTCTTTTCGCATTCTGAATACGCGCGCATGATCAGAATGCACAGCGTCAGGACGAGTGCCGGCCAGACGGGCCAGGTGTAGTTCGGCAGCTTCGTCGCCATCGCGCTGTAGAACACGATGACGGTCGCCGTCCACGTCAGCGGAAACCCCCACTTTGCGAAGGCGAGCTCGCTTGTCCGCGGCCAGGAGCGCAAGACGAACGCGACCAGGGGGCCGCCGATGAGCGCGACGATGGCGACGTGGAAGAGCAGCGGACCACGATGTCCCTGGATCGGCGTCGTGGCGCGGATGAAGTGCTGGCGAATGAAGAACTCGCGGAAAAACTGCGGACCGGTGAACTGATAGACAACGGCATAGAACGTCGCCGCAACTGCCACCGCGACCGCGAACGCAGAGACAACACCGCCGAGCTGTCGAAACCGCCGCGTCAGCAGTGCGTGCACTCCGAGCGCGAGCGCCGGCAGGACGATGCCGACGAGACCCTTCACAGCAGTCGCCGCGGCCATCCCCAGTCCAGCGATCATGATCTCGGGGAAAGTGAGCCGGAGGTCATCCCGGAACACCGCGCCGGCGAAGACGAGCAGCGGCGCGAGGAGAAAAAGCGTGAGCATCGGATCGAGAACGACGCTGGCCGCGCCGCCCATCGCGAACAGACCGGTTCCGTACGCAAGTAGCGGCAGTGCTGGAGACAGCAGCCATCGCCGGGAGTCGTCGATCGTCGTGCCGAATTCATGCGCGTACTGCGGCGCCATGCGTCTCCAGAACCAGGCCAGAAGAAAGACGGTCGCCAGGGAGCAGATCACGCTCGGCAGACGTGAAGCGAACACGCTGACGTGCGGCGAGCGTCCGTCAACCAGAAAGCTCGCCGCGACGATCGACCAGATGTACGTCGGCGGCTTTTCATAGAACGGCTTCCCGTCCCACGTCATCACGAAATAGTCGTGCGACTGCTTCATCTCCTCCGCGACGCGCCGGTAGAGCGCTTCGTCGAAATCGAACGTGGGCACCGTTGCCGCCAGAAGAAGAAGGGTCGCGATCAGAATAAGGATGACCGCGATGGCAGCACGCATCCGCGCAGTCTACTAGCCGCGCAATGAACGGTGGATGAATAATGTCTTCACCGTTGGTTCACCTGATTACGGTTAGTCTCACCGCATGAAACAACTGATCGTCGCTCTCACGATTGCCCTGTGCGCGTGTGCGTCCTTGAATCGGACGTCAACCGCACCGGACGACAGCGCGATCCGCGACGAAGCTCGCGCCTACCTGAACTCGGACGGCTTCGACACCGTTGACGTAGCCGTCGATCGCGGAGTGGTGACGCTCAAAGGTCACCTGGCCAGCAACACCTATCGCGAGAAGGCCGTCAGCGACGCCGAGAAGGCCAATGGCGTGAGGCGTGTGATCAACAAGATCGAAGTCCCGTGAGCCGGTCAGCGGCCGTGTCAGCCTAGAAGTTCACTTCCGCCGATAGCTGGATGCGGCGCGCCGCGGACACAGTCGTGGGTGAGCCAAACAGCGGCGAGCGAATGTTGCCGACGTAGTTCGTGAAGTTCGGATGATTGAAGATGTTGAACGCATCCACGCTCGTCGTCAGAGTCTTTCCCTTGGACACCGGCGTTTCATGCGACCAGCGTAGATCGACGCTCCGCGAGTCCGACGCGCGAAGCGTGTTGCGTCCCACTCCTGCCGGCCGCGCATTCGACAACCCGGTGTGGAAGACGTCCTCACCCGCTGTAAGGCTGTAAGGCAGTGCCGTGGCGTACTTCACGGCGACGCCGAGCTTGATCCAGCGTCCCGACTTGAACGTAGCCAGAGCATTGAGACGATGCCGCTGATCGAAATCGGACGGGCCCCATTCGGCACCGGGCGCTGCGTACTGATCCGCCGGAAACCAGAAGATGCCGCCGGTGTTGTTCACGGTGCGGCTGAATGTGTATTGCAGCTGACCGCCGACGTGCTGGCCGGCCTTTCCGCGCAGCGTCAACTCCAGCGCGTCCGAATGCATGTGGCCGTCGGAGCGGATCTGCTGCACGATTCCGTAACGCGGATCGGGAACGGTGTTGTAGTCCGGCGGCAATGGAGCATTCACGTTCACGGAACGAAACATGTGGTGTCCGCGCGAACCGCGATAACCCACAACCAGCGATGCCCCTTTTGTCAGCTGCCGTTCCACGCCGGTGCTGAACTGGACCGTGTAGGGAATCTGAACATCCGGCGCGACTTGCGTGATGTTTGTCGGGATATCCGCGAGCGTGACTCCATTCGCAAACGGATCGGGATACGACGGATTGAGGATCGTGTACGAGCGGAGATGCGATCCATCGTGCAATAGCAGATTGGCGACGGCTGCCACTCCGGAGCGGTCGTAGAAAACGCCGCCCCCTGCCCGCACGATCGTCTTGCCGTCTGTCTTCGGCGACCATGAGATCGATCCGCGCGGCGAGAAGTTGTTCGTGTCGTGGAAACGGCTCTGCCAGTCGTATCGCAACCCGAGCAACGCCTGGACATTCTTCGCGAGCTTGACCTGATCCTGAACAAACGCGCCGTACTCACGCCACCAGAGCGAGACGCGCCCCGGTCCCTGCTGCACGACGTAGGCGTACGGCCGCCCCGCTTCGTAGTCGGCGAGACTGGAAAAGCTGAACGTGCCGCCCTGATTCGTCTGGTCGGTCCACACGCGGCGATTCAGATTCGGGATCTGCACGCCCGCCTTGAAGATGTGTTTGCCGTGCGAGATCGTGAAGACGTCGTTGAGTTTTCCTCCCGACTCCGTCCGCAGAATCGTCGCCTGCGCGCCGCCCGACACGAATGCATCGCGCACGATCAGACCGGGCGCGGAGCTGCGGCTCGTCGTCGGCTCATGATCGAACTCCAGCGTGAGCTGGAACTGATTCATCCGCTCGGGCGTCAGCAGCGACCGCAGACTGAAGAACAGATCCTTCTCCTGCTCGACCGCGTTGACGCCGGCCTGCGGCAGCACGACGCCGCCCACACCCTGCTCGTCGATCGTAAAACGCTTCCAGTTGACCTGCAGCGATGCCCGATGCTTCTCGGAGTAGTCGTGAGTCACGCGGGCCATCAACTCCGTTCGCGCCGACGGCGCCGCGACGTTCTCGTCGACAACGCCCGAAGGCATCAGCGCGTGAACGACCGACACGGCGTCGTCGTCCTGCTGCGAAAACGTGAGCATGAACGACGAGTTGGCGTCCCTCCCGATCGGGCCCGTGAGCATCCCCTCGCCTGCCAGCCGGCGCTCCGGCGGTTTGACCGGCGAGAAATAGTTGCGCGCGGCGAGCGCGGAGTTGCGGAACGTGAAGTTGATGCTGCCGCGCACATCCCCCGACCCTGGCTTCGTCGTGATCTCGATCCTCCCACGGCCGGGGCGGTTCGATTCGGCCGAGTAAGGATCGTCGTTCACCACGATCTGATCGATCGCCGACTTCGGAACGCCGGCACTCTTCATCTCCACTCCGTCGACGATGATGGTCGTGCCGCCGGTCGCGACCGCCGCCGGATCGAGGAACGGCGTCAACGCACCGATGATGTCCTGATCGAACACCGGCAGTTGCTCGAGCGACTCACCGCTCAGCGTCGTCGTATCGAGGTTCGCAGAAGGATCGAGCACGGGGCGAACGTCATCGGCGGCATTGACCTCGACACTCTCCTGCAGCGCCGCCAGGGCAAGATGCAGGACGAGTGGCTGCATCGATGGAGTGACGTCGACCCTCTGCCGTAACGGCGTGAAAGACGCCGCCTTGACGTCGATCGTGTTCCGGCCGGTGGGGACACCTTCGATGCGGAAGCGTCCCAGTGAATCCGTCAAGGTGTTCTGCGCGCCGAGGTTGACGGTGGCGCCGGCAACGGCGGCGTTGGACGGATCGACGACCGTGCCGGTTACGGTCACTTGCGCCTGCACAGTGGCAGCGAGAAAAGCGATCGCGAAAACGAAGAGCCGCATTGGAATGCAATTCTCGCGCGATTCGCGTCTTATTCGAAGCGCAATGCTTCGATCGGCTCGAGCGACGCCGCTTTCCACGCCGGGTACCAGCCGAAGCCGATCCCGATGACCGAGCAGACAATCAACCCTGTCAGCGCCCAGCCCCACGGAAATACGACCGACATGTCGAGCCAGAACGCGATGCCGTTGCCGCCGGCGACGCCGAACAGAATTCCGGCGAGCCCGCCGAGCTCCGACAGCACGACCGCCTCGAACAGGAACTGCTTGATGATGTCCTCGCGCCGCGCGCCGATGGCCTTGCGCACGCCGATCTCGCGCGTCCGCTCCGTCACGCTGACGAGCATGATGTTCATGATGCCGATTCCCGCCGCCAGCAGCGCGATGACGCTGACGACGAACGCACCGATGCGCACCGTGTCCGCCACCTGTCCAAACGCCGAGAGCAGCGTGTCGTTCGAATAAACCTCGAAGTCGTTCTCCTGGCCGACCTTCAGTCCGCGGGCGATGCGCATCGCCCCGATCGCTTTGTCGAGCGTCTGGTTGTACGTCGCCTGCGAAGTGGACTGCGTGGCGATGTTGATGGTGCGGTTCTGCCAGCCGAAATCGGCGAAGAACTTCGTGATCGGGACCGTGTTGAGATCATCCTGGCTTTGCCCGAAGTTGGATCCCTTCTCGGCGAACACTCCGATGACCTGATACGGCTTTCCGCCGAGCTTGACCCACTTTCCGAGCGGCGATTCGTTCGGGAACAGCTTTTTCTGAACGGCCACACCGATGTCGCACACGCTGCGGCCGAGCGCTACGTCTTCCGCGGTGAGGTTGCGGCCGTACGCAACGCTGTAGCTGTTGGCAATCTCGAAATTCTCGTCGGTACCGACGATCGTGATGCCCTGCTTCTTCACCTGTCCGTATCCGGCGGCATGGCCACGGTCGAACACCTTGAGACAGACGGCCCCGGCGTCGTGCTCCATCAACCGCTTGTACGCGTTCCCCTGATCGAGCGAAATGTTCCTCCGGTTCTTGAACTGCTCCTCGGGATCCTGCGAGCTGATGACTGGATACTTCGCAAACTGAAAAAGATTCGAACCGAGGAAACTGAGACCGGTCTCGATGGAGCCGGAAATGACGCTGAGCGCGGTCATGACCCCGATGACGGAGAACACACCGATAGTGACACCCAGCATCGTCAGGGCGGACCTCAGACGATTTGTTTTTAGGGCGACCAGCGCCATTCTTATGATTTCAACGAATGCCATAGAAATTAAGAATTAAGAATTTCGAATTAAGAATTAAGAATCAAGTACACCGTGGTTTTCAATTCTTAATTCTTAATTTGAAATTCTTAATTTCCCTCACTCGTATCGAAGAGCTTCAATTGGGTCCAACTTTGATGCGGACATCGCCGGCGCAAACCCCGAAAAGATCCCGGTGACGGTCGACACAATCAATCCCGTGATCACCAGTCCGATCGAAAACTGCATCGGGAACGACGGGAACGCGGACGCGACTGCGACACACATCAGCCACGACAGCGCCAGGCCGACCACGCCGCCGATCAGACAGATGCAGACGGCCTCGACGAGGAACTGCAGCAAAATCGCGCGCCGTTTCGCGCCGACCGCTTTGCGCGTGCCGATCTCGCGCGTGCGTTCTTTCACGCTGACATAGGTGATGTTCATGATCCCGATCGCGCCGACGAAAAGCGCCAGTCCGGTCACGAACAATCCGGCGCCGGCGATGCCGGCCTTCACCGGTCCGATCGTCGAGCGCAGACCTTCCTGCTCGTTGATCTCGAAGTCGTCTTTCTGTTCCGGACGCAGACCGCGCACGCGGCGCATGTCGCCGCGCAACTCATCGCGTGCGGCATCGAGTCGATTCTTGTCCTTCACTTTCACCCGGATCGACGTGTCCAGGCGCGAGCTGAAGTTCTTCGTGAACGACGGCAGCGGCACGACCGCGTTCGAGTCGAAGCTGAAGAGGCCAAGGAACGTGCCCATGTGGGCCCACACGCCGATGACGCGGTAGGGAGTGCTGTCGATCATCACGGTCTTGTCGAGCGCCGATCCGGTCGGGAACAGCGCTTCGGCAACGTCGTAGCCGAGGACGACGACGTTGTGGCCGCCGCGGGATTCGGTTTCGGTGAAGAAGCGGCCTTCCTTGAATCCCGACGTCGACGTGAGCAGGAACTCGTCCGTCGTTCCTTGTGTGAAGACCTGGTTCACCTGGACCTCGCCGAACTTCACGTTGCGCGTGGTGTTCAGCGTCGGCACGGCGACGATCAGCTGCGAGTTCGGCGTCGCGGCGATGATGCGCTTCAAGTCGTCCGCGTAGTGCACCTCCATGCGGCGGCGGTTGCGATAGTTCCACCAGTCATCGACGTGATGCCACGGCCACTTCTCGACGTAGAGCAGATCGTCGCCGATCACCGCGAGACTGCGCTCGAATCCGACTCCGATTCCCCCGATCGCCGACCCCATCAGGGTCACCGCAATGATGCCGATGATGACGCCGAGTGCCGTGAGCACCGAACGCATCTTGTGCGCGCGGATGACGCCGAACGCGATCCGGAACGATTCGCCGATTTCGTTTGCGATGGCACGCATGATTGGTTGCCTGTTGCCGGTTGCCTGTTACCGGTAACCGGCAACGTTCTTCATTAAGTCTTGGCCGGCTTCTCAATCGTAATCTTCGCGCCGTCCTTCAGCTTGCGGGAAATGGCCGTGTACGAACCTGACACGATTTCGTCACCGGGCTTGAGACCGGATTTGATCTCGATGTAGGTGTTGTCAGCGATTCCGGTCTCGACTTTCTGCATCTTCACTTT
>DASVHS010000240.1:0-10982 GCA_036382495.1 Thermoanaerobaculia bacterium
TTCCTTAATCGACATGAAACGACCCTTGAGAAAATCGCGGTTCATCCGGGCGATGAAGTTGACCGAGATGCCTTTCGGGCAGACGGCCTCGCACTCGCCGAACATCGTGCAGCTGCCGAACATCGACTCCATGACTTCGACCATGCGCACGACGCGTTCGTAGCGTTCGGGCTGTCCCTGCGGCAGCAGTCCCAGGTGCGAGACCTTGGCTGCAGTGAACAGTTGGGCGGCGCCGTTCGGACACTGCGCGACGCAGGCGCCGCACTGGATGCATTCCGCGGCGTCCATCGACAGCTCCTGCACCGGCTTCGGGATCGGCGTGTCGTTGGCCTCCGGCGCGCTGCCGGTGTTGACGGAGATGAAGCCACCGGCCTGGATGATCTTGTCGAGCGAGGAGCGATCGACGATCAGGTCCTTGACCACCGGAAACGCGCGCGCGCGCCACGGCTCGACCCAGACATCGTCGCCGTCCTTGAAGTGGCGCATGTGCAGCTGACACGTCGCCGTTTTCCCGAGCGGTCCGTGCGCGACGCCGTTGATCATCATTCCGCACGAGCCGCAGATTCCTTCACGGCAGTCGTGCTCGAAGTGAATGGCCTCTTCGCCACGCTCGATCAGACCCTCGTTGACCACGTCGAGCATCTCCAGGAACGACGCGTCGGGACTGATGTTCTCGGCTTTGTACTCGGCAAACGCGCCATTCGCGCCGCGCGCCTTCTGCCGCCACACGTGAAGAGTCAGATTCATTTGTAACTCCTCGTCGCCAGCTTCGCTTCTTCGTACACCAGTGGCTCCTTGTGCAGCGCCGGCTCGTTCCCATCGCCCTTGAATTCCCAGGCGCCGACGTACAGATACTTGTCGTCGTTGCGCTGGGCCTCGCCGTCCTTCGTCTGATATTCGACGCGGAAGTGGCCACCCGCCGATTCGTTGCGATGTAGCGCATCGACGCACATCAGCTCCGCGAGCTCGAAGAAATCGGCGACACGCCCCGCTTTCTCGAGCGCCTGGTTCGGCTCCTCTTCGGTGCCCAGGACGCGGACGTCGCGCCAGTACTGCTGGCGAAGATCGCGAATCAGGCCGATGGCCTTCGTCAGACCTTCCGCGCTGCGGGCCATGCCGCAGTGCTCCCACATGATCACCCCGAGCTCGCGATGGAACGAGTCGACAGAGCGTTTGCCTTTCGCCGACATCAATTTGCCGAGACGTGCGTTGACGTCCGTCTCGGTCTGCTTGAATTCGGCGCTGTCGTACGTGACCTTCTTGCCGAGCTGGCCGGCGAGGTAATCGCCGATCGTGATCGGGACGACGAAGTATCCGTCCGCCAGTCCCTGCATCAACGCACTCGCGCCGAGCCGGTTCGCACCGTGATCGGAGAAGTTCGCTTCACCGGCGACGAACATGCCGGGGATCGTGCTCATCAGGTTGTAGTCGACCCAAAGTCCGCCCATCGTGTAATGCGGCGCGGGGTAAATGCGCATCGGCAGCTCGTAGGGATCTTCGGCCGTGATGTCGTGATACATCTCCAGGAGGTTGCCGTAACGCTCGTCGATCGTCTCGCGCCCCAGTCGCTTGATCGCGTCCGCGAAGTCGAGGTACACACCGCGTCCGCCCGGACCGACCCCACGGCTTTCATCGCAGACTTCCTTCGCTGCGCGCGACGCGATGTCGCGAGGGGCGAGGTTCCCGAAACTCGGGTACTTACGCTCAAGGAAGTAGTCGCGCTCGTTTTCCGGGATGTCCTTCGGACTGCGCTTGTCGCCCTGCTTCTTCGGCACCCAGATGCGGCCGTCGTTGCGCAGCGACTCCGACATGAGCGTCAGCTTCGACTGGAAGTCACCGGTCTGGGGGATGCACGTCGGGTGAATCTGCGTGTAGCACGGGTTCGCGAACGCGGCACCGCGACGATACGCACGCCAGATCGCGGTGGCGTTCGACGCCTTCGCATTCGTCGACAGGTAGAAGACGTTCGCGTAGCCGCCGGTGGCGAGGACGACCGCATCGCCGGCGTGCGACTCGATCTTGCCGGTGACGAGATTGCGCGTCACGATTCCCTTGGCCTGGCCACCGACGACGACCACGTCGAGCATGTCGTACCGCGGAAACATCTTCACGGCGCCGAGTGCGATCTGCCGCTCCAGCGCCTGGAACGCCCCCAGCAGCAACTGCTGACCCGTCTGTCCTCGCGCGTAAAACGTTCGGGAGACCTGAACGCCGCCGAACGAACGATTCTCGAGCAGACCGCCGTACTCGCGCGCGAACGGCACGCCCTGAGCGACCGCCTGATCGATGATGTCGACTGACAACTCGGCCAGGCGATACACATTCGACTCGCGCGAGCGATAGTCGCCGCCTTTGATCGTGTCGTAGAACAGCCGGTAAATGCTGTCGCCGTCGTTCCGGTAATTCTTCGCGGCGTTGATGCCACCCTGCGCCGCAATCGAGTGCGCGCGCCGCGGAGAATCGTGAAACACGAAGCACTTCACGTTGTAGCCGAGCTCACCGAGGCTCGCCGCGGCGGCTGCGCCGGCCAGTCCTGCGCCGACGACGATGATGTCGTACTTGCGCTTGTTCGCCGGGCTGACGAGCTTGTAGTGCGACTTCGAGTACTTCCATTTCTCAGCGACGGGACCGGAAGGGACCCTTGCGTTCAGTTCCATGTCGTCACCTCACCACGCCCAGCAGCACGAAGACCGGAAATGAAATGTTCCCAATCGTGATCAGAAGAGCGAATGTCGTCGCGAACCCGCGCCGCCACGGATTGAACTTCGGATGATTGATGCCGAGTGAATTGAACATGCTCCAGACGCCGTGGTAGAGATGAAGTCCGAGGGCGAGATTGGCGACGATGTAGATCGCCGAAACCCACCACACCTGAAATCCCGCGACAACGTTGTGATACGGGTCGTTCTCCACGAACGGCACCGGCGTCACGTGCCCGCCAAACGTGAGATGGGCCAGGTGGTAGAAGATGAAGAGAAAGATGATGACGCCGCCCCATCGCATCGTGCGGGCCGCGTAAGTTCCGACGACGTATTCGCGATCGCGATACCCGATCGGCCGCGCCGCCCGGTTCATCATCGTCAGCGCGTACGCCGAGTGGATGTGGAACGCGACGCACACGATCAGAAGGAGGCGAACGAGCCACAGCGCCAGCTTCTCGGGCATGGCCGGAGTGCCGAGCACCTGCAGCCATCGCGCGTACTCATTCAAGTGCTCGGCCCCGAGGTAGAGCTTCAGGTTGCCGAGCATGTGCAGGAAGATCCAGCCGAAAAGGATCAGCCCGGTCACGGCCATGACCGCTTTCTTCCCGATGGCCGATCGATAGAAGTTGACGATGAACGACATTAAGCAATCACCTCACGGTTTCGCCGCGGGCAACATCATAAGATGCTTCAACACTTCTGCGCGAACGTGGAATCCCGTGCTGATCAGTTTCGCGTCGCGGAACACGTCGCGAAACGACGGACTGACCTTCGCCATGTAGTCGGTCACCGCGACGGCGTACGTCTTCGCGCGATCGATCGGGGGAGCCGCAGTGCTGAACGAGCGTGCGTCACTCGCGGGATCTGCGGTGTCTGCCCTGCTCAGAACCGTTTGCAACTGATCACCGGTCAGTTGCGCGACGACGATCTCGTTGTCGTACGGCATCGCTACTCGCAAGGTCTCCAGGTCGATCGTGCCCGACGGCAGCGCCTGGCGAAAGCTGCTCGCCGTCGAAAGCGCAACGTCGGCGTGCGTGATCTCGCGCATCGTGTCGACCGTGAATCTTGCGAGCGCGTCCACCTCGATCGGCTCCGGAAGTGTCGCGATCGTTGCAAACAAATCTCGAAAGTTCGGATCGCTCTCGAGAGCGCGCTGCATCGATGCGACTTTCAGCGCAACTTTGCGATCGGGCGCGACTGACGCGTCGATCGGAACGAGCTGCCCGCGCACGCCGGTCAGCTTTCTCCGATCGAACGTCATCTCAACGAGACTCACGTACGTTCCGTATTGAAAGGGAGAGATGAACCACGTATGCGTGCCCGGAATCAGAGTGAGCTCGCGTTTCAGATGCGTATGAGATCCGAAGATCAGGTCGATGCCCGGCACCGCAGCGGCGAGCTTCTGGTCGTCGACGGCCTGCTCATGTCCGATCATCACGACGGCGTCGACGTGTTCCGATTCGCGCAACGTTTGCACAACGTCACGCGCAGCGGCGAGCGGGTCTGTGAACGTCAGCTTCGCATTCGTGACGAGCGTCGGAAAGTCCGCGCCGGCAATCGCAAAGACTCCGATGCGCACGCCCTTTCGCTCAAAGACGCGATAACGCTCGAAGCCGGTCGTGTTCGCGCTGAGGATCGGATAACGAACGGTGGAGCGACACCGCGTCAGTTCGTCATTGCCGTAATCGGCGTCGTGATTTCCGAACGCCATGGCATCGACGACGCCGTTGAACCACGCCCACTCCGCACAATGGTATTTGTCGGACCACGCCGGAGCGCCCTTGTTCATCATGTCCCCGCCATTGAAGACGAGCGCACCGTCGCGTTTGTGACGCTCCAGGAAGCCGATGGCGCGGGCGACGCCACCTTTCAGCGAGCCTTCCGAATAGAACGGCTGAGCGTGCGAGTGGTAATCCGAAAAATGCAACAGAGTGATCGTCGTTGCCGCGCGAAGCGGAACGACGACGCTCAGAAACAGGATCGTAACGATTCTGATCACGCGGCGAGTGTATCGCCGCGGCTAGGATGATGCGTATGATGCGACGGTTCTTTCTCCTCGTTCTCGTTTCGGTTTCTGCGTTCGCCCAGGCCCCTGCCCCGGTCATCCGGTCCATCGTGCCGGCAGCTGGCCCCGCAGAGGGCGGCACGACCGTCACGATCATGGGCGACAACCTTTCGCTACCGCCGAATTTCGCGTGTCTGCTTCCGTGTCCCTCGCGCGTCACATTCGGCGGCACGCGTGCGACTCTCGTTCAGGAGTCCAACACCTCGCTTGTCGTCACGACACCGCCGCATCCGGCGGGCAGCGTGGACGTCGTCGTCGTCACCGGCGATCAGCGTACGGTCACCGCGTTCAACGCGTTCCTCTACGACGACATCATGGAGGCGAGCTACGAGCGAATCCTTCTGCCGATCTATCTGGAAGTACCCGCGCCCGGAAGCAATGGCTCGGTCTGGCAGACACAACTCTTCCTTCGCAACAACGGCGCAAACGCCATCACCCTCGCTCCGTGGGTATGTCCGCTCGGTGCGCTGTGCATACCGCAATTTCCGCTGACACGAACGCTTCAGCCGAGCGAGACATTGATCGATCTGCCACGCCTGCTCCAGCAGAGCAATGTCGCGCGACTTCTTTACGTGAACAGTGCAGGCGCTGACGATCTCTCCGCCGGTCTGCGACTGAATGAGACGTCGCGCGAGGCGGATGCCGGCACGGAAATCCCGGTCGTACGCGATGCCGCGCTTCGGAAGACGGCCATCCATCTGCACAACATCCCACGCGGTACCAATTTCCGGGCGATGCTTCGCGTCTATGAGCTTGGCGTCGACGACGCGCGCTTTCACGTCCGTGTGTTCGAGGAGGGATCGGGAGTCGACAACGGAGCGCTGCTCAGCGAGTTTGATTTGCGTGCTGTCGCGCCCGAGACCGGATCGTTCCGGATGCATCCCGCGTACGCGGAATCCGCGCTCGCGTTGACGGTGCCTCCGGATCTGGCTACAACGACTGTAAGAGTCGACGTCGAGCCGCTGACGACCGGAAGCCGCTACTGGGCGTTCGTGAGCATCACGACCAATGACACGCAGCGCGTAACGCTCGTGACACCACAATAAGAAAAGCGAAGCGGCGGCCGTCCTCCGGCCGCCGCTTCGAAACACTACTTCTTCAGTGTGGTCATCATCTCTTTGATCGCCGCTTCGCGGCCTTTTTCCTTGGCGATCTTCTGATAGGTGCCGCGTTTGCTCGCCGGAATCTGGCGGATGAGACCGAGGTAGCGGCCCTGGAGCTGGCGCGACGCAAGCTGCTCCGCGGTGATCTTCGAGCTCCTGCGCTTCCTGCCGGCTCCGGGCGGACGGCCGCGTCGTTTTCCGGGCGTCAACGCCTGGATCGCGGAGCGGATCACGCCACCTGCTGCTTCTTTGAGCGACTGCAGGCGACGTTCGAGGTCACCGATCTCGCGCTGCATGTCGTTCACATAGCGCTGCACGTCCGTGCGAGTCACACGACGATCGCCAATGAGACGGTCGAGCACATAGCTCGCCTGTCCCGGGCTGAGTTTCTGTTCTGATGCTGATTTTCTGGGTCTGGCCAAGCAGAACCTCCTTAAGGCTCACTTCGGCCGAGCATCATAGCAGTACAAATACAACACAAAGGGCGACACGTATGTAAGAAAAGAAGGATACACACGGGTGAGCGCGATCAATAACGGTATTGATCGGGCTTATAGGGCCCTTCGACCGGAATGCCGAGGTACCGCGATTGATCGTCAGTCAGCTTTGTGAGCTCGACTCCGAGATGGTCGAGGTGCAGGCGGGCCACCTCCTCGTCGAGTTTCTTCGGCAACACGTAGACTTCCTTCTGATACTCGCCCTTGTTCTGCCACAGTGCGAGTTGTGCAAGCACCTGATTCGTAAATGATGCGGACATCACAAAGGAAGGATGTCCCGTCGCACAACCGAGGTTCATCAGGCGCCCATCGGCGAGGATGAGGACGGAATGACCATCCTGAAATACCCACTCGTCGTATTGAGGCTTGATGTTCACTTTGCGGATTCCGGGGACCTTCTTGAGCCCGGCCATATCGATTTCATTATCGAAGTGGCCGATGTTGCTGACGATCGCCTTGTCCTTCATCCGGGACATGTGCTCGGCTGTAATGATGTTCTTGTTGCCCGTGGCGGAAACGAAGATGTCGGCCTTCTCGACGACGCTCTCGAGGCGCCGCACGTCGTAGCCTTCCATCGACGCCTGTAGCGCGCAGATCGGGTCGATTTCCGTGACCACGACGCGAGCGCCCTGTCCGCGCAGAGCCTGCGCGCAACCCTTACCGACTTCGCCGTAGCCGCAGACGACCGCGAGCTTGCCGGCAATCATCACGTCCGTCGCGCGATTGAGTCCGTCGATGACCGAATGACGGCATCCATAGATGTTGTCGAACTTCGACTTCGTCACGGAGTCGTTGACGTTGATCGCCGGGAACAGGAGCGAGCCGGCCTCCATCATCTGATACAGCCGATGCACTCCGGTCGTCGTCTCCTCGGAAACACCTTTGATGTTCGCGGCGACGCGTGTCCAGCGCTCCGGATCGCGTTTGATTTCGTCGCGAAGGAGATCGAGGATCACGCCCCACTCTTCCGGGTCATCGCTCGGATTGAATTCGGGGACGTGGCTTTTGCCTTCGCACTCGACACCCTTGTGAACGAGCAGCGTGGCGTCGCCGCCGTCATCGACGATCAGCGTCGGTCCCGAACCGTCCGGCCACATCAGCGCTTCCGATGTGCACCACCAGTATTCATCGAGGGTCTCGCCCTTCCACGCGAATACGGGAATGCCGCGCGGATTCTCGATCGTCCCGCGCGTTTCCGGCCGTCCTACGACGGCAGCGGCAGCGGCGTGGTCCTGTGTCGAAAAGATGTTGCACGACACCCAGCGCACGTCAGCGCCGAGAAGTTGCAGCGTCTCGATCAACACCGCCGTCTGCACGGTCATGTGCAGCGAGCCCATGATCCGCGCACCTTTCAGCGGCTTGTCTTTCGAAAAGCGGTTACGGATGGCCATGAGTCCGGGCATCTCGTGTTCGGCGAGACGGATTTCGGCGCGGCCGAGTGTGGCCTGCGAGAGATCGCGGACCTTGAACGGCACGCGTCCCGCCGCGGCGGCGGCGTCAAACTGGTGAGTGACTTCGAGGGTAGCGGTCATTGGTAAGTGTGCACTCCTGACGAAAAGGGCGAATTGTAAAACAGCGTCCCGAAATTCCAGCGTACCTGCTGAAAATAAAATAGAATCGCACCACTGGTCCAACGATCCGGGAAGGCAGGTCAATCCAATGTTTGAAAGCGCAGCGGCTCCGCTCCGCTTCCGGGGGCGGTTCCCGTTCGGCATCCCATCGTTCGGTGGGAAGGGAATCGCCGTCACGCTCGCGAAGATCCTTCTTGTCCTGTCCCCACTGATCTTTCTGCGCGCGTGCCTGGTGACCTACGTCGCTCCTCACGAGATCGGTCTGCGCCAGATTTCGTTCGGCCCGAACAAAGGACTGCAGAAAACGCTCGTCCTGCCGGGTTATCGACGGCAGATCTCCGGCTACGAAACGATCCGCACGTTCCGGCGCGATATTCAGGCCGTCGAGTTCACGAATGATCCAAGCGAGCGCGGCGCGGACCACCGCACCATGGCCGCGATCAACGTTCCGACTGTGGATGGCTACCCTGTCGCGCTCGACATCACGGTCCTGTATCGCATTGCCGATCCGTTTCGCGTCGTCTCGCGCTTTGGATTCGGCCGCGGTTACGAAGACAACGTCGTCATCCGATTCACCGATCCCGCCGTCAAACAACACCTCGGCGAATTACGGGCGGAAGAGTTTTACCGCGACCAGAGAATCGCGAAGGTGCGCGACCTGAAGCGCGAGCTCGCGCAGAAGTTCGCCGAGAACGGCGTTCAGCTTGCCGATGTTCTCATTCGCCAGTACGACTATCCCGACACGTTCCAGCAGCTCACAGAACAGAAGAAGATTCAGGACCAGTCAGTGCTGACGAACCGCGCCCTCGCCAAACAGGCCGAAGTCGAAACACGTCTCAAACAGACCGTGGCGCAGGGGCAGAACCTGATCAACGTGAAGGCCGCTGAGTTCCAGGCGCAGATCACCGCGCTCGACGCGCAACGCGACCTGTACGAACGTTCGAGGCACGCCGAAGCGGACCTGCTCGTCAAGACCGCCGAAGCGCACGGCACCGAAGCGATCAACCACGCAATGGAAGGACCCGGTTCCGACAAGCTGCTTCGATTGCGCAGAGGTCTCGCGATCCTGAACAGCATCAAAGGACCGATTTACATAACGGAAGACCCGACCGACATCGGCCGGATGTCTTCGAAACACTAGGACACGGCGATGAAAAGCATCTGCACAATCACGATCGCCGCGCTGCTTCTCATGGCGTCCGGCTGCACGCCGCACACGACCGGGGCAACCGAGGTCGGGGTGAAGTTCAACAAGGTGACGCGATCGACGGAGATCGCCGATCCCGGCGCGACCTATTTCTTCATCCCCGTCATCAACGACTGGACGACGTTCGATACGTCGACGCAGAGTCTGGTGATGTCGGCGAAAGTCCAGGAAGGCGATCGCCGTGAAAAAGACGATCTGCGGTTCAAGACGCGCGACGGAAATGACATCGAGACCGACGTGACAATCCGCTGGCGCATCGATCCGGCGCGCGCGTCCTACATCTGGCAGGTTGTTGCACCGACGACCGAAGCGATCAAGGAACGCGTCGTCCGCTCGAATGCGCGCTCTTATGTCCGCGACGTCCTCAATCGTCTCGATTCCGAGGAGTACTACAACCCTGATCTTCGATTCGCGGCGGCGCGCGATGCAACGACAGTTCTCGCCACCGAAATGAAGCCGTACGGGATCATCATCGAACAAGTCATCCTCGGCGATTTTGCGTTCAAGCCGGACTATCAGCGCCTGATCAATGGACGCAAAGAGGCGGAAAAGCAGGCCGAGAAACTCGAGGCGCAAATCCTGGCCACACTGGAAGCAAACAAGGCCAACCTGCAGACCAAGGTCGCCGAATTGACAGAGCTGCTGACGCGGTCCCAGGGTGCACTGGAACAGACCAAGCGCAATGCCGACGCATACGTCGTGCGGAGACAGCAGGAAGCGCAGGCGACGCTCACCGAGCGGAATGCCGTGGCGGAAGGAATCCGCAGGGAACGATCCGCGCTGAACAGCAGCGCCGGCGATGCGTACGTCAGCCTGCAGCTCATCGAGGCATTGCAGAAGAAAGAACTGCGTCAGATCCCGAAGTTGCCGAACGGCAACGTGATCATCGACGGCAACAAGCTCCTGCAGCAACTCGGCGTAATTCAGTACACGCAGCAGGCCGCGACGCCGCCTCCGCCCCAGTAACCATGCTCAATATCGCCGGCCCGGAGTACGACTTCGCGCAGGTGTTGTTCGCAGTCCTCCAGGAGTGCGAGCATCGCCGTCGCGGGATCGAGGCGGAATCGATCGATCGAGACCTGCACACGGTTGCGCGCCAGAAACTCGCGACGATCAAAGCGGCGTACGACGAGTTCGGAGGCGCACCGAAGTACTGGCAGGACCTCGAGAAGGAGGTCGTCGAAACGGCGCTGCCTCAGTACATCGCAGCCGCGGGCGAAATGAACGAGATGGAGCGGAATGGTTTCGGCGTCTTTCGTCGCGGAGATCCGGCTGCGCGGCTCGTGCTGGCGCTGGGCGGCCTGCTCATCGGCAGCGTCATCATCGCCATGCCGTTCATTCCGATCGTCGAAGATCTGTTCGCGTTCGCGCTGACGGGCGTCGGGTTCTTTTATCCGGACATCGTCCGCTACACGCACGAGCGCCGTCACGTCCGATTGTTGAACCGGCTGGTCGTCGACGCTGATCGCTACCAGGCCAACGCGAAACTGCACTACATGACGACGCAGGACATTCGCGAGTCGTTCGCGCCGCCCTCGGTGCGCGGCGACGTCATCGACGTGAAGCGCATCGACGAGTAAAAGTCATTCCGAGCCGCGGAGACGGCGAGAAATCTGGGCGGTGGAATCGCGCCCCGCCCAGATTCCTCGCGCTCTTCGGCGCTCGGAATGACATTCATTTTTTCTTTCGCTCAGTTGCGCGCTCGTCGACGTTCAACACGTCGTCGGTCACGCGTTCGGCGCGCGCCTCGTCATCGCCCTCCATGGCGTCATGCTTCGAAATCGTGTCCGGTGCCAGGCTGCGTCGCAGCCAGATGCGCTCGATCGACGGATACACC